>JASHRR010000869.1 GCA_030037185.1 Xanthobacteraceae bacterium
AGGCGTGACGCCGGTCGCCACGCCCGAGGACAAGCCGCCATCTCTGCGCTCGATCTACGCGCTCAACAAGTACGCGCAGGAGCGAATGGCATTGATCATCGGGCGGACCTATGGTGTGCCGACCGTCGCGCTGCGGTTCTTCAACGTCTACGGTCCGCGCCAAACGCTCTCCAATCCCTATACCGGCGTGCTGGCGATATTCGCCGCCCGTCTGTTGAACCACAAGCCGCCGCTGGTGTTTGAAGACGGTCAGCAGAGGCGCGATTTCATTCACGTGCGCGATGTCGCACGGGCCTGCCGCCTGGCGCTCGAAGACAATGGCGTGCAGGACTGCGTCTTCAACATCGGTTCGGGCCACAGTCGCTCGATTTTGTCGGTGGCCGAGAACCTCGCGACGGTTCTCGGAAAATCGTCGATCACCCCGCACGTGACCGGAAAATATCGCGCCGGCGATATTCGCCACTGCTTTGCCGACCTGACGCGCAGCCGCGCCAGGCTCGGGTATCAGCCGACAGTCGATTTTACCGACGGCCTCGAACAGCTCGCAGAATGGGTCGCCGACAAGGTCGCCGACGATCGTGTCGACCACGCCATTGCCGAACTGAAGACACGCGGACTGGTGGCATGAGAGCGGCAGGCAAAACCCGGCCTTGCGCTCCGGTGCTGGTCACCGGGGGCGCCGGGTTCATCGGCTGCAACATTGCCGATGCATTGGCGGCACGCGGCAGGCCGGTTGTCATCTTCGATAACCTGTCGCGGCGCGGCGCCGACGAGCACCTGCGCTGGCTCAAGCAACGCCACGGCGATCAGATCGCGACACAAGCGTCCGATATCCGCGATGCCGAAGCGGTCAGGCGCGCGGTGGCGCGCGCCTCTGCGGTCCTGCATCTGGCCGGGCAGGTCGCCGTGACCACCAGCCTCGACCGGCCGATGGATGATTTCGAGATCAACGCCCACGGCACATTGAATGTGCTGGAATCTGTTCGGCTTTTAAATCCCCACGCCCCCCTCGTATTTGCCTCCACCAACAAAGTTTATGGCGAGCTCATCGCCACCGGCGCATTGGTTCCCCGCGGCAACCGCTACCTGGTGTCCGACGCCCGCTTTGCGGCAGGCGTTTCGGCAGCAGCGATGATCGACCTCTACAGCCCGTACGGATGCTCGAAGGGCGTCGCCGATCAGTATGTCCGCGATTATGCGCGGGTCTACGGGCTGCGCACGGCCGTGCTGCGGATGAGCTGCATCTATGGACCACGTCAATTCGGCACCGAGGACCAGGGCTGGATTGCCCATTTCATGCTGCAATCGATCAAACGCCGCCCGATCACCATTTTCGGTGATGGCCTGCAGGTGCGAGACGCGCTCTACATCGATGATGCCGTCGCCGCCTGGCTCGGCACGCTCGATCGCATCGACGCCGTGAGCGGACGGATCTTCAATCTGGGCGGTGGGCCAGCCAACGCCGTCAGCCTGCTCGAGTTGCTGGATTTGATCGCAGAGCTGCGGGGCGAACGTCCCGAGGTGCACTTTCGCGGCCGGCGGCCCGGCGATCAGCCCTGGTACGTCTCCGATATCCGTGCGATCGCCAAGGCGATCGGATGGCGGCCCCGGGTGACGCTGCGCAACGGCTTGCACTTGCTCGAACGGTGGCTTGCGGGGCGTCACGGCGCAGCCAAGCGCATTGAGCAGGCGGTCGCATGAGAGTGGCGCTCATCAATCCGAATTGGCGCTATGACGGCAGTATCTATTTCGGTTGCAGACTGCCGCATCTGCCGCTCGAGCTCGGGATCGCCGGGCAGCTGCTGCGCGGCCATGACCATACCACCCTCATCCTCGATGCTCATCTGTTCGGCCAGAGCACAAGCGATATCGCCGCCGAGCTGCAGAGCTTCCGGCCTGACATGAGCGTCGTCACCACTGCGCCGACCTACCTGTTCTGGCGTTGCCCGCCGCCCGAACTGCGCGTGCCGCAGGAATTGATGATGGCGATCCGCGACCATGCCGGCCTGGTGGTTGCGGTCGGTCCCCACGGCTCGGCCGCGCCGCGCGCGGCGCTGCGAAAACTTCGTGCCGACATCGTCGTCATGGGGGAATGCGAACAGACCCTACTGCGACTGGCCGGCGGCCAGCGCGAGGTCCCCGGCACCGCTTTCATCGAGGACGGCCAGGTCAGGGTGTGTGGCGGACCGCAGTCCGCCTCGCTGGCCGACCGCCCGGCGCTTGTGTGGCCACCAGAGATGATAAAGCGGCATCATCATCACCACCATCGCTTCGACGCCGAACCGATCGGACCGGGCGCTGAGGTCGAACTCTCGCGCGGCTGCCCCTACAGCTGCACGTTCTGCGCCAAGGAGAATTTCCGCAACCGCTATCGCCGGCGTTCACTCGACAGTGCGCTGAGCGAAATCGACACGCTGCAGCGGCAAGGCGTCGAATACATCTATTTTATCGACGAGATTTTCCTGCCGAACCTGCCGCTGCTGCGCTCATTGATCGGCCGCGGGCTCAAGTTCGGTGTGCAGACCCGAATTGATGTCTGGAAACCGGAGCTGTTGGAACTGCTCGGCCGTGCCGGTTGCGTCTCGGCGGAGTGCGGCGTCGAAAGTCTGACGGTCGAGGGCCGCGAGACTTTGGCAAAGCGCTGCCGCATGACGACCGACGAACTCGCCCGTCGTCTGATCGCGGCCAAACAGCATATCCGGTTCGTTCAAGCCAACCTTATCGAGATGCCGCAGGACGATGGCGATGTGGTGCGCCAGTGGCGCCAACAGATGCAGGATGCCGGCGTGTGGGCGAACGACCCGGTCCCGCTGTTTCCTTATCCTGGCTCGCCGGATTACCGCCGATTATGGGGCGAGCCGGACGACCTCGCCTGGGAGCGCGCGCACGAACATTATCTGCGCCAGTTCGGCGCCTTCAGCGATCTGCAGGAACGACAGCCACGCCCGCTGGATGAGCTGGAGCTTGCCGCATGACCGATGCCTTGCGAATCCCGGCGCACCGGCGCCGGCGCGCCATGCAGGTGGCGTCATGAAGATGGCGTTCTTCGGCTCCAGCCTGGTGTCCTCGTACTGGAACGGCGCCGCGACGTATTATCGTGGCATGCTCAGGGGGCTTGCGGCGCTCGGCCATGACATCACGTTTTACGAGCCCGACGCGTTCGAGCGACAGCAGCACCGGGACATTGCCGATCCGCACTGGGCGCGCGTGGTGGTTTACCCGGCCACAGCCGATGCCTGGCAGGCGGCGGTCGCCGATGCGGCGCGCAGTTGCGATCTTGTGATCAAGGCCAGCGGCGTCGGGGTGTTCGACGCCGAACTCGAGGAGGTCATCCCGCAGATCTCTCCGGCGCGTGCGCTGAGCGCGTATTGGGACGTCGACGCGCCGGCGACGCTCGCGGCGACCGATGCGGACCCCCGGCATCATTTGCGGCGCGTCATACCGCTCTATGACCTCGTGCTCACCTACGGCGGGGGCGATCGGGTCGTCGCCGGATACAAGCGGCTCGGCGCCCGCCTGTGCGTGCCGGTCTATAATGCGCTCGATGCGACGACCCATTACCCCGCGCCGCCGCAAAGCCGCTTCCGCTGCGATCTCGGTTTCCTCGCCAATCGGCTTCCGGACCGCGAAGCGCGCGTCGAGGAGTTCTTTTTCAAGCCGGCTAAATTGCTGCCCCACCGCGACTTCCTGGTCGCCGGTGCCGGGTGGGACGACAAGGTGACGCCGGCCAATGTTCGCCGCCGGGGCCACGTCGGCACCGGCGACCACAACGCTTTCTTTTGCTCCGGCCTCGCCACCCTAAACGTCAATCGTGACAGCATGGCGCGGGTCGGCTTCTCACCGCCCACCCGCGTGTTCGAGGCCGCCGGCGCCGGCGCCTGCATCATCACCGATGCGTGGGACGGCATCGAACGGTTCCTGGAGCCTGGCCGGGAAGTCCTTATCGCGGCCGGCGGCGACGAGGTTGCCGATTCGCTGTCGCAACTCACGCCTGACAGAGCGCTCAGGATCGGGGCGGCGGCAAAAAAGCAAGTCTTGGCCCATCACACCTATGCGCACCGCGCGCGCCAGGTCAACGACCTGCTGGGCGAGACGACGTTGTCGCGCGAGGCCGCCCAATGCATTTGAAGATCGTCATTTTCGGATTGTCGATCACCTCCTCGTGGGGCAACGGACACGCCACCACCTACCGGGCGCTGGTCAAAGCGCTGCATCAGCGCGGCCACCAGCTCACCTTCATCGAGCGTGACGTCCCCTGGTATCGCGACAATCGCGATCTTCAGAACGCCGATTACTGCCGCATCGAACTCTACCAAGACCTGCGCGACGTGCCGCGCCGCTTCGGTTCGCTGGTCGCCGACGCCGAGCTCGTCATTCTCGGCTCCTACGTTCCCGAAGGCGCGGTACTGGCTGACTGGCTCATCGGCCGCACCTGCGGGATCGCGGCATTCTACGATATCGATACGCCGGTCACGCTGTCGGGTCTGCGAACTGGAAAAACGTTCTACATCTCGGCCGCGCAGATTCCCCGTTTCGACCTCTATCTCTCGTTCACCGGCGGTCCGACGCTTGGCCTGATCGAGGATGAATACGCAAGTCCGCGCGCCCGGGTCCTCCATTGTGCCGCCGACGTCGATGTGCTCCCGGCGGCCGATCCGCACTGCCGCTGGATGCTTGGCTATCTCGGCACCTATTCGGCCGATCGCCAGCCGGCGCTCGAAAGGATACTGTTCGAAACCTCGCATCAGCTGCCGCAAGAACGGTTCGTCGTCGCCGGCTGCCAATATCCGGCGACCATCGACTGGCCGGAAAACGTGGCGCTGATCGCGCACCAGCCGCAGACAAGACATGCTGAGTTTTATCGCAGCCAACGTTATACGCTCAATATCACCCGCAAGGACATGCGCTCTGCCGGCTTTTCACCGAGCGTGCGGTTGTTCGAAGCGGCAGCCTTCGGCGTACCGATCATCAGCGACAAATGGCGAGGTCTCGACACGCTGTTCACTCCCGGACGAGAGATTCTCCTGGTCGAGAGCGGGCGGGAACTCGTCGAGCTTCTCAGCCAGTTACCGGAGGAACGGCGGCGCGAGATAGCAGCTGCCGCCCTAAAGCGGCTGTTGACAAGCCACACGCCCTCCCATCGCGCGCGTCAGCTTGAAAGCTATTACCAAGAAGCGATTGCTGCCCGCCGGACGTCGGCCCGGGTCGTCGCCCGCACAGGCGCCATCGACAGGATCTGTGATGCCAAAACCTGAAATTGATCGACGGCAACGCGATGGCGCCGAGAATGCCAAAACGCAGTCATGCCTGTCCATTGTCGTCACCGGCGGCGCCGGGTTCATCGGCTCGCATTTGTGCGACCGGCTGGTGCGCCGGGGACATTACGTGATCTGCATCGATAATCTCTACACCGGAAGTTTGGACAACATTCGACCCCTCAGGCAGCATCCGCGATTTCGCTTTCTCCAGCATGACGTCCGCGACCCGCTCGATCTCCCCGAGCCGGTGCACCAAATCTACAATCTGGCTTGCGCCGCTTCGCCCCGGCATTACCAGCGCGATCCCGTCGGTACCCTGCAGACATGCGTCATCGGCGCATTCAACGTGCTCAATCTCGCGCGCCGTAAATCGGCGCGCGTGCTGCAGGCCTCGACGAGCGAGGTCTACGGCGATCCGCAAACCCATCCACAGGCCGAGGATTATCTGGGGCACGTCAATCCGGTCGGTCCTCGCGCCTGTTATGACGAGGGCAAGCGCGCCGCCGAAACGCTGTTCTTCGATTTTCGCCGCAGCCACGGCGTGCCAATCAAGATCTCGCGCATCTTCAACACCTACGGTCCGCGCATGATGGAGAACGATGGTCGCGTCGTCTCCAATTTCGTGGTCCAGGCCTTGCGCAACGAACCGTTGACGATCTACGGCAACGGCGAACAGACCCGATCCTTCTGCTATATCGACGACCTCACCTTCGGCCTCGAGCTGATGATGGCGAGCGACGATCACGTGACCGGACCATGCAACCTCGGCAATCCGCACGAGGTCACCATCGGCCAGATCGCCGATCTCGTTGTCGAGCTCACCGGATCGGCCTCACCCATTACCTATAAGCCGCTGCCGCAGGACGACCCGAAACGCCGCCGTCCCGCGATCGAGCGCGCAATGAGGCTGCTCGGCTGGCAGCCACGCGTTTCGCTTGAAAACGGACTGAAAGCCACGATCCGCTATTTCAGTCTCAAGCTGTTCGGGCAGCAAAGTCCATCGCTCGCGCCGATCTCCTATCACCCAATGCCGCCGGAGCGAAAACGCCCCAAGCCCGCGATCAACGCGCATAACGGTCTGGCCGCGGTGGCGCCTTCGCAGGATTAGCCATGGTTACTTGACCATATTCCGCGGGCGCTCCTGTTGGCCATCGACGCCCTTGCTCTTGCTCCTGCGCCACCGCGGTTCACGGCCGATCCGCGAAAAAGACGCCGGAGACGATGGCAAAGACCGGCAGAAGGACCGCGCACGAC
>JASHRR010000870.1 GCA_030037185.1 Xanthobacteraceae bacterium
TGCAATATGGCAGTCTCGACCTCCGCAAAATCGTGCATCTCCAGATAATGGCGAAGCGCCGTCATCACCCGCCGCCGCGCCCGCAGAAAAGGCTGGCGGTCGGCATGAATGTCGGGCATCCACCACGGCGAGGGTTGCGACATGGTGCCCCGCTGGTCAGCAATGGGACTTGCGCCGGTCATGATCGCACCACACGCTGAAAATACTGGCGCCAGGGCACAAGATCAGTATGGTGCGGGCCACTGCCCTGCCTGCCCTCACTCGCGTGCGGCGGAGGAGGGCGGCGGGCAAATCGATCGCCCCGGGTGGTCGCCCGGTTGGTCACCGTTCGAGGAATTGCATCCGTGAAAGTCATCGCCAGTTCGCTTCGCAAAGGAAACATCGTCGATCTCGACGGCAAGCTCTACGTGATCCTGACCGCGGAAAACATCCACCCCGGCAAGGGAACGCCGGTCACGCAGGTCGATATGCGACGGCTGAGCGACGGCGTGAAGTCCTCACTCCGCTATAAGACGACGGACCAGGTGGAACGCGCCCATGTGGAGGAACGCGAATTTCAGTTCCTTTACCAGGACGGCGACGGTTTTCATTTCATGAATATGGAACTGTACGATCAGATTGCCGTTTCGGGCGATGTCATCGGCGATCAATCCGTCTATCTTCAGCCGGAGATGAAGGTCCGACTGAGCGTCCACGAGGGCGTCGCGGTCGGCATCGTGCTGCCGGCGCGGGCCACCCTCGAAGTGACAGAGACCGAACCCACCACCAAAGGCCAGACCGCGTCCTCCTCCTACAAGCCGGCGGTGCTTTCGAACGGCGTGCGAACTTCCGTCCCGCCCCACATCACGACGGGCACCCGGATCGTGGTTTCGACCGAAGACGGTTCCTACCTGGAGCGGGCCAAGGACTGAACTTTTCGTGTCGCGCTCGCAGCGAGAGGCCCTGGGGTCGCCCCCTGCTGCGGCAGGCAGGGCGCGCCGGCAAGCCCCCAGGCAACGGGTCGTTGCGACCGCCTATCCTGCCATCCGTTGCGGCAAGCCTACAGTGCCGTCGTTGGTGACCGGGCAGGGGGCCAAGATGGCATCGCGGGTCAGCCCGATGACCCGGCCGCTTTGGCTATCGGAGGGGAATCGCTCATGCGCACGCTGCGTTTAGCATTCACACCGCGTTTCGTCCTGTATACGCTGAGTATCGCATTGGCGGTTGCGTTGTTGCTCACCACCCTCGCCGATCCGGCGGCGTTCGACATCGCAATCGTCCCATTGGCCATATCTACCGGGTTGACGGTCCTCGGTACCCACGACCTCATCCAAACGCGCCATGCGGTGCTGCGGAACTATCCGATCTCGGCCCATCTGCGGTTTATGCTCGAAGAGATGCGGCCGGAGATGCGCCAGTACTTTTTCGAAAGCGAGAAGGACGGCGCTCCGTTCAGCCGGGATAAGCGGGCGGTCGTTTATCAGCGCGCCAAGATGGTGCTCGACAAGCGTCCTTTCGGGACGCAGTACGACGTTTATGCCGAGGGCTTCGAATGGGTCCACCACTCGATTGTGCCGCGGCCGCTGGCGGCCGCCCCGTTCCGCGTCACGATCGGCGGTCCGCAGTGCCAGCGGCCTTACGATGCATCGATCTTCAACATCTCGGCGATGAGCTTCGGCGCTTTAAGCCCAAACGCCATTCGCGCCCTTAACAAGGGCGCCAAGGCCGGCAATTTCGCCCACGACACCGGCGAGGGCGGCCTGTCCCCCTATCACCGCGAAAACGGCGGCGACATTATCTGGGAAATCGGTTCGGGATACTTCGGCGCCCGCAATCCCGACGGCACCTTCTCGCCGGAACGGTTTGCTGATACCGCTGCGCTCGATCAGGTCAAGATGGTCGAGTTGAAGCTCAGCCAGGGCGCCAAGCCGGGCCACGGCGGCGTGTTACCGGCCGCTAAGGTTTCCGAGGAGATTGCGCGCATTCGCGGCATCCCGATCGGCCAGGACTGCATTTCTCCGTCGAGCCATTCGAGTTTTTCCACGCCGATCGGCATGATGCAATTCATCGGTGAGATGCGCCGCCTCGCGGGCGGCAAGCCGACCGGATTCAAGCTTTGCGTCGGCCATCCATGGGAATTCCTCGCGCTGTGCAAGGCAATGCTCAACACCGGCATTTACCCGGATTTTATTGTGATCGACGGCAAGGAGGGAGGCACCGGTGCGGCACCCCTCGAGTTCATCGACCATCTCGGTATGCCGCTGCGGGAGGGCCTCAACTTCGTTCACAATGCCCTCATTGGAATCAATGCCCGGGAACGCGTAAGGCTGGGCGCCAGCGGCAAGGTCGTTTCCGCCTTCGATGTCGCCCGCGCCATGGCGCTCGGGGCGGATTGGTGCAATGCGGCACGCGGATTCATGTTTGCACTCGGCTGTCTCCAGTCGCAAAGCTGCCATACCGACACTTGTCCGGTCGGCATCGCCACTCAGGATCCGGCCCGCCAACGCGCCCTGGTGGTCGGCGACAAATGGGTGCGGGTGAAGAACTTCCACGCCGCGACGCTTCAGGCAGTCGCGGAACTGGTGGCCGCCGCCGGCCTCGATCATCCGAACGAATTTGCGCCGGTGCATTTCTCCCGCCGCGTGTCGCCGCGCGAGGTCGAGACCTTTGCGAAGCTCTATCCTGCCCTGCGCCCCGGCGAACTACTGGATGGCACCGACGATCCGCGCTTCCGCGAGGCGTGGAAAATAGCGAGCGCCGGAAGCTTCCGGCCGGCGATGTAGTCGCTGCGGCCAACCCGAAGGGATCGCAGCATTTGAGAGCGATCCTTGTCGTCGCCCTGGTGGCGGACGTGCAAACCTCAACTCAAGGTGACCCGCCGGCCGATTCCCGGCAGGGCGGGCGATGCTACGGCGGTGCCCGCTATTGAAAAAAGTTCGTTACGTCCCCACCCGCATTGGAGCGTTAAGCTTGCGCAGCGCGGCGATGACAGACAGCGCCGTGATGCGCCCGGTCCTCGGATTATCCGACGGAATATTTTCAATCGAAAAGGAAAACCGCGCCGAATCTGAATCGACTTCGATGGTATGACAGTTTCGCGTCACCGCGGGATCGGCCCATATCTCGATCGTCGTGCGGTCGGGGCCGATGCCGGCGAGCGAGAGGGCTGCCGCCACGTTGACGTTCTCCGGAAAGCCGGCAGCAGCCTCGCCGGCTGTGCCGGCGAAAACGCATTTGGCAGCGCTGAGCCCTTCAACCGAGATGCCGTTCTTGACGAGGTAAGCGGCGCCCGCAAGGCCGCGTGGCGGCTTGCGGGTGACCATGCGGACTGAATGAATGACGCCTTCGGCCGCTGCCGCAACCGCGTCGAGGCCGAGCAGCGCGCCGGTCGGCACAATGATCTGGCTGCCGTGCTTGCGCGCGAGATCAATCAAATGGGGCCGCGGCAGCAGGGCGCCGGCGCTGAGCACCATGACCTGCTTGCCGGCCATCAGCATCGGCGTGCAAATGCTCTCGAGAGCCTCGCCTGGCGCGCATTCGACCGCGAGATCGGCGTAGTGGGGAAATTCGGCAAGCTTTACAAGTGGACAGGCAATCTTCGCCGCATCGAGCCACGCGTTCGCCTTGGCGACATCGCGCGCCGCCGCGCAGGCGAGCGAAAGCCCAGGCAGGCCGTCTGCCAGCCGCCGCACGACGGCACGCCCAATAGCGCCGAGACCCGCGATGGCGACCCTGGTTTCGTTCATAACGCTCCCCCGTCCATGCTGGTTATAGCCTAGCGCAGGCAGCGATAGCGAGCGATCGCCCGCTTGCGGGCAAAGCGCTGCCGAGTCGCGAATTAACCCGGAGCGGATCTCGGTCAGCGTCATTCTCCCCGCGCTTGTCAAGCAGTGCAAGATCTGGTGGGGCGGCATGAGCGGGCTCGGCACCGGGCGGCGGTTCGCTCGCTCGTTCGCCCTTGCGGTTATCAGTTTTTCCGGCGCAGCAAGTAAAAAATTGAGCGCTCGATCTCATCGATGTCGTGCGTATTTGCCGTGCGGCGGGTCGCGCCCTGCTCACAGTGAGCCGTCGCCAACGCGGGGGTTGGCCGCGAGCAGCGCGGATACCGTCATCTGCCCGCTGCCGTTTGCCTGGCGGCAGCATTCGCATGTGGCCTCCTAGCGGCCGGCCAGACGGGGAGCAATGCGGCACGTCCAACTTGACCTGTCACCCTGATTTGCCCGATGGTGCCGACAGTTCCGGGAGGAAAAGCATGCGCAAGATGTTGAGTTTCATCACCGCGCTCGCAATCTGCCTTGTGGGCCTGACGGTCGCCGCTTCGGCGCAGACCTATCCGAACCGGCCGATTACCATGGTTATTCCGTTCGCGGCCGGCGGCCCCACCGACGTCTTGGGGCGACTCGTCGGTCAGCGGATGGCAGAGGTGCTCGGGCAGCAGATCATCATTGAGAATGTCGGCGGGGCCGGCGGGATGACGGGGACGCTGCGTGTCGCCCAGGCGCCGCCCGACGGCTACAACATCGTTCTTGGCACTGTGGGCACGCATGCCCAGAACCAGACCCTCTACAAGAGGCCGCTCTATAATGCGGCGGCCGACTTCACTCCGGTGGCGCTGATCGCCGAAATCCCGACGGTGCTAATCACCCGCAAGGATTTGCCGGTCAGCAATCTCCAGGAATTCGTCGCGTACGCCAAGAAAAACCAGAACAAGATGAGCTTCGGCTCGGCCGGCGCCGGCTCGGCCACCCATCTCGCCTGCGTGGTGCTGGACGTCGTCATGGGAACGCACGTCACTCATGTGCCTTATCGCGGCACTGGACCCGCCATGCAAGATCTTCAAGCCGGCCGCATCGATTATCTTTGCGACATCGTCACCACCGCCAAGGCGCAGATCGACGGCGGCACCGTGAAGGCAATCGCGCTGATGAACAAGACGCGCTCGCCGGCGCTGCCGCATGTGCCGACCACGCTGGAACAGGGCGTTGCCAATGCCGAAGCCTATACGTGGAACGCGATCTTCCTGCCCAAGAACACGCCGGATGCAATCGTCAAGAAGCTCAACGAGGCTACCTTGCAGGCGATGCACAGCGCACTGGTGAAGGACCGCCTCGAAGGGCTGGGCGCCCAGATTGTGCCCGACGATCGCGCCACCCCGGCCTATCTGGGGAATTTCGTGAAAAGCGAAATCGAGAAATGGGCCGGCCCGATCAAGACTAGCGGCGCAACGGCCGATTGATGCGGAAGATTGACGATAAAGGCGTCTGCCACTGACATGTGACGGATATGTTCGAAAACTTCAGCCGCCGCGAGATCGCCACCAGCGGGGCCCGCATCGTTACGGTTCACGGCGGCAGCGGTCCGCCGCTGTTGCTGTTGCACGGCAATCCGTTCACGCATGCGAGCTGGCACAAATTCGCGCCGCGGCTCGCCGAGGAATTCACCGTTGTATGCACCGACCTGCGGGGTTACGGGGATTCCGAAAAACCGCCGGGCGGCGACGATCACGCCGCTTATTCGTTTCGAGCCATGGCCCAGGACCAGGTCGAGGTGATGGCGGCGCTCGGCTTCGATCGCTTCATGGCAGCCGGTCATAACCGCGGTGGAAGGGTGCTGCACCGCATGGCGCTCGATCATCCCGACAAGGTCGCACGCGCCGCCATCCTCGACATCGTTCCCCAGCATCATCTGTTCAACCACATCACCCGCGAATGGGGAAAGGCTTCATATCACTGGTTCTTCATGATCCAGCCGTTTGATCTGCCGGAGCGGTTGATGAGCGCCGATCCGGACTATTTCATCACCCGCAAGCTCGCCAAAACCGAAAAGGGCTTGAGCTTTTTCGGGGAAGAGGCGCTCGGCGAGTACATGCGCTGCTTCCGCAACCCCGCCACCATCCACGCCATGTGCGAGGATTATCGCGCCACCTTCGGAGTGGATTTCGACATGGATACCGCAGATTTTGCCGTCGGAGCCAAGATCGAGTGCCCAGCCTTGCTGCTGTGGGGGGCGGGCGGGGCGGTCGGGCGCAATCACCAGCCGGCCGAAGTGTGGCGCAACTACGCGTCCGACATTCGCGGCGCGACCGCGCTGCCCTGCGGCCACTACCTTTCCGAAGAGGCGCCCGATGAGACCTATCGCGAGCTGCGCGCTTTTTTCAAGGATTGACCCATGGACGCCACAACGCCTGCTCGGGCTCCCACCCCGGCCACCCATCGTCCCTGGTATACAATACTTTATATCCAGGTGCTGATCGCGATCGCGATTGGTGTCCTGGTCGGATATTTTTTCCCCGATGCCGGCAAGGCAATGAAGCCGCTCGGCGACGCCTTCATTGCGCTGATCCGAATGATGATCGCGCCGCTTATTTTCTGCACAGTCGTGCACGGCATCGCCTCGATGAGCGATCTGAAGAAGGTCGGGCGAATCGGCGTGAAGACTCTGCTGTATTTCGAGGCGGTGTCGACCTTCGCGCTGGCGATCGGCCTGATCATCGGCGAACTGGCGCATCCGGGCAGCGGCTTCAACATCGATGCCGCTGCGATCGATCCAAAAGCCGTTTCCACCTATGTGACGCGCGCCAAAGACGACAGTCTGGTCGGGCACCTGATGGCGATCATACCGGACTCGTTTTTCGATGCGCTTGCGCACGGCGACCTGCTGCAGGTCCTGCTCGTCTCGATATTGTCGGGCTTTTCCATCTCGCTGATGGGCACGGCCGGCGAACAAATCGCCGGCGCGATCGACCAGGCCGCGCGGGTGTTCTTCGGCATCATCCGGATCATCGTGCGGGTCGCGCCGATCGGCGCGTTCGGCGCGATGGCATTCACCATCGGCGCCTACGGCCTCGGCTCGCTGGTCAACCTTGGCGCGCTCATCGCGACGTTCTACGCCACATCATTGCTGTTCATCCTTATCGTGCTCGGCACTATCGCCCGCCTCAGCGGCTTCTCGATCGTGCGCTTCATCGGCTACATCAAGGACGAGCTTCTGATCGTGCTTGGCACCAGTTCGTCCGAAACGGTGCTGCCCCACATGATGCAGAAAATGGAGAACCTTGGCGCCTCCAAATCGGTGGTCGGCCTGGTGATCCCAACCGGCTACAGCTTCAACCTCGACGGCACCAACATCTACATGACGTTGGCGACGCTGTTCCTTGCCCAGGCGACCAACACGCCGCTGACGTTCGGCCAGGAGCTTGGCGTCCTCCTCATCGCCATCATCACCTCCAAAGGTGCCTCAGGCGTGACAGGCGCCGGCTTCGTGACGCTCGCCGCGACGCTCGCGATCGTGCCGGATATTCCGATCCAGTCGCTGGCGATCCTGCTCGGCATCGACAAGTTCATGAGCGAATGCCGCGCTCTGACCAACCTCGTCGGCAACGGCGTCGCCACCGTGGTGATCAGCCGTTGGGAGGGCGAGCTTGACGCCGACAAGCTGCGCGCCGCCATGGCGCATCCGGTCACCGTCGGCGAGGAGCTGGAGGCGCAGCCGGTGTGACGTCGCGACCGACCGTTCGGTCCCGGTCGGAGCCTTGTCGTGCCAAGGCGAACCTATGCGGGAAAGCGCGCTGTTAGCCAAATTTATCGGGTAGGGCGATGGCGCCAATCGGGCTGCGAAGGATGCGCCGGTTCCATCCTCCTCTTAAGATTCCGTACGGCGGGTTTTCCCTCGGTACGGCTCCAGGGCTGGCTTGTCGGAGAAGGCCTTGCCTGATCACGCGGCGGTTAAGCTTTGCTCCCGCGCAGCCGTCGCCTGAGACAGGTTTGCCTCCCTCCTTAGTGCTCTCCGCGGCAGCACGGAACTCCGTCCTGAGTCGGAGCCGCCTGCTCGGTGGGCACCGCCATCCAAAGCGAGATTCGTCGCTTTGCCGAGGGGCGCTCGCTCCGGTTCGCGGTATCTCGAACCAATCATCACCTATGCGGCCCCATCCGCCCTGCCCGGCAGGCACATCGCGATTCACCGCACTGCGGCTTATAGGCAATGCCTTCGCCGTGCGGGAGCTCAGGGGACGGCATGTCAGGAAGGAATGTGCAGCGCAAGCCCGGGACCGCTCGCGGGTCGCCTAGGCGCAGGGAGCTCGCCGTCGTCGTTCCAGGCAGGCGAGGTCGACAAAGGGCCTTCGCCAACATCTGAATAGCTCGGCACTCCCTGCAATCCGTTTCACCCAGGGGTCAATTTCGGGGGCTTCCACGGTTCTGCAACGGATCCACCGCTTTCCCGGGCCGGCGGGCTTGCAACGGGTCAGTCGCCCTTCCCGTTGCTAATTATAACGACAACGAGTGGACTCCTCTGTTGGTGGGACCGTCATCCACTGGAATGGCAGTTAGCCTCGCTGCGCCAGATCTCCTGATCTCAAGACTGCGGGAGGTCGGAATTTGTATTTCCGGTCGTCTGGATGTCAGGCTTTGGATTAGGAATAATCCTTCTTTGGCTTGGCGGCTTGCATGAAAGTAACAAGGCATTGCCGCCCCAGAAACTGGAGTTGGTGTCGAGCCACGCTGCCAGGACATCGATGTGCAGGCGGGGTGCGCCATCCTCAGATGGCGCGCGCCGACACTGCCCCTCCACGCAGGGGTGAGTCATCTCCGAGGCACCCTGGGCTCCCATTGATGTGTTTACTGAAAATTGCGGGCCTGTTGTCAGCAGGTTGACCGCGGGTGATTTCTTGGCCGACGATGATCGAGCTCGATGGGTTGGCGGGCGAGCCCTCATGGCTGCCGTCTTCCTGGTCGAGCGATGGCCGGGACTAATATCGGGGCTCATTGCAGCGTGCTCACGTCGCCGCGCAGAGCCGTCACGCCAGTCGCCGGCGACAGCAGTGCGCCAACCGCTGGAGCGCGCGGTTACGCCGTAGCGGCCGATCCGTCGCTGCGGCTGTGGCAGACACGGTTGCGCTGACGTGTGCTCATCTGGCTGACGCGATCGCGGCTACGCGACATCACACGCGATGCGCCACCAGTCGCGGAATCGATGAGTTGGCTGTCGAACTGGCGGGTTGCCGAAAACGCGTCGCGCCGCACACGCTGCGGCAGCTTCGCTACCCATCTGCGTGAGCAGAACATCGATATGCGTGTGATCCAGGTGTTGTCGGCTGTTGGCGGGCAGTTTTGGGCGAGCGCCAGCTCGCGCTGCCGCGGAGCCGCAGACATTTCGCAAGCTCGACACCACCGCGCGCCATACTCACACGTGGCCACCAACGTTATCCGCGAGGTCATGAGCCCGCTCGACCGGCTCACGCCGCTGGTGCCGAAGAGGACAGACGCGCCGCCCGCCGACGTCGGCGGGCCAGCTCTTTAAGTCGCGGACATCTTTGCGGCCACGGGGCCGGATGGCGTCACGGAAACTGCGGTCAACCACCATCTAAAACCACATGGGGCCGCCGTACGGCAGCTCTCGATGGTCCTCCTCACCCTGAGCTGATAGAGGCTCACATGATTGCCGCGCTGAAGCTGCGGCCGTCAGGTGCAATCGCAAGCGGATGACAACGCAAGAAAATATGAGGCTCATGCGCATTTTCGTCGAGGGTCGACGCGCAGGTGAAATTGATGAAGATTTAATCCAATAGGAGAAATCTTAACACCAAAAAAACATCCTAAATGCTACAAACACTATCCTAACGACGGGCCTTAATAAGGAAGCAGGATCAGAGGCCCGAATGAAGGAGACTTTACTATGAGGATTTCGACTGTTGCAATCGTCGCGGCGCTCGCTATTGCGGTAAGCGGCCCGGCATTGGCTCAGAAGAGCCAGAAAAGAACCGCCTATGGGCCGGTTGCTGGCAACTTTACACAATGCGAGTCGCAAGCTTTTGCGCTGGGGATGCCGCATGGACAAGCCGGCCATGCGGAATATGTGCGCGAATGTTTGGGGGCGAGGCCTGGTAACGCTAATATTGCGGCTGAGTATTCACGCTGATCAGGATTCTGCGCGGACACGCGAGTCGCCGAAAAGCGGCTTGCGTGGCGCAACCCAGATGCACGCCGGGCAATGGGCTTTAAGGGTGCCAGGGGAAAGCAACGGACCGCGGATGCGATGCTTGAACCGGGGTCCCGCGTACCATTTTGACCGTAAAGGGCTTACCGGTTGAACTTGTCAGCGCTTGGCCGATGAGCTGGGCAGTGATCTCTTGATATCACATTTTTCGACCATAGTTTGGATCTTTGCAACAAATATATCGGAATAGCGTATTGCTTCGGCGCGCTTTGGTCGGCGATGAACCTCGATTATGTCAGTCGCACCGCCTTGCCGGCGAACTTGCAGGTGTAACAGTTTCGGTTCTGGATTGTTGACGACGGTTATGTCGCCGATCAACAAACGCAGCCTGTGTTTGCGGTGGCAGCTTGAAGTGGTCGGAGCCTTCCAGAGTCGAGGAATTTTCCAGCGGTGCCGTGAGCTTGGCTTGTGCGCCGCGAGAGCATCGCCCCATCGATAGAGTGGTCGAATGGGCGTCACTGCCCATGCAGCTGCTACCGCGCTGCTTCCGCGACAATGCTGGCAAGATGCGCCGGATCGAGTAGCACCAGCGCGCCGCGTCGGCGGCCCAGAAGGCCGGCGCGTGTGAGGTTGTTGAGTTCGCGGGTGACCGCCTCGCGATGCGAACTCACGCGCGCGGCGAGTTCCGCATGCGTTGGCGGCGGCGAGATGATCGCTTCCCCGCTTTGCCCGGTCCGGGCGAGGCGCAGCAGCTCCGCATAGATGCGAGTGCGGGCGTCGAGCGTGCCATACTCGTTGACGCGGTTGGCGAGCATGCGGATTTGGGAGGCGAGGAGAACCAGCAGCTGATCGCAGACATCCGGATAGGCATGCACGACGCCACGGAAAATCGCCGGCGGCATGCGGGCGATCACCGAATCCGTTACGGCCGCAATGCCGGCCGACCGCGGCCGTCCGTCGATCGCGGCTAGCTCACCGAAATATTCGCCGCTGCGGATATCCCGCAGGATCGACTCTTTGCCGGCAGGCGTGCGGATCAGCACCCGGACGTGGCCCTGCGATACGAAATAGAGCTCGGCGCCGCCGTCCTTGTAGTCGAGCACCCATTCCTTGGCCTTCGCGCGACGCCATACGCACTGGCTGTCGAG
>JASHRR010000871.1 GCA_030037185.1 Xanthobacteraceae bacterium
TTGATGATCTGCGCGTGCGGTCCGAGATATGACTTCCAGAGCTGAAGTGAACCACCCCTTCCGCTGCCGATTTCGATCAGGCAGGGTCTGCTCACAAAGCGGCCGAAGCGTCGCTCATAGACAGGGAAATAATGTTTCCATTTATGGGCCGTGCGCTTGTCATGGTTGAGAAAGAGAGACCAAAGGGACATCGTCGATTTCGCTATGGGTTGGTGTCTTGCGCAGATGTACGCAGATATTTAGAGCAAAACGGTAGTATTGCTAGAGAGCGGATTCTGGTCATGTTTGTTAACAATCGTAGCCCATATTCAGCGCAAGCGCTCCCAGTTACGTGCCGCCTGATGCCGACTGATCGTGCTCACTGGAATGCCGTAACCGAGTGTTTTGAACACCCGCCGATGCCGCCACCAGATCCGCAGGGTTACGGCCGGCGGTACCACACTTCGCCATAGGCCCGGTTGGCCGCGCCAGCCGTGCCGATTGGGCGTGCCCCGAAACACATCAAGTCGGTTTCTTTCCAGCGCGGCTGGGAGCCGCTGGGGGGATTCTCCGAGCGATCGTATCAGTCCAGCGAAGCCCTTGATAGGGTCGCAAACAAGATCCTCATAACGGAATCGTATCGCGGTAGGATCATGCCACCACTGATAGCTGATACTCAGGAGATTCTCTGCTCCCCAGCTCGTGGCGTAAGACACGAATGGTCGAGACGCAGGTGGGTGATCGCCGATATCAGTTGGAAATTCTGCGTTACCCTCCAGCCAACGTGCGATTAGAGGTTCATACGGAGCAAAATGCCAGGCTGATATTAAGACGTCGAGCGGATGACGGGAGATAACCAGACGGCTGAATCCGTTGGCCTGCAGGTACTTCTGAAAATTTGGTTCGCGGTACCAGTGAATCTGCAAAACTGTCCGTTCCGGCAAATCGGGCGGTATATCACGCGGGTTGTGTACGGCTATTTCATGCAAATCTAGTGCGTCACGCAGAACCGAGCGCGTCCAGCTATTGCCGCACCGCGGCGTGCCAATGATCGCAACTCTTTTGCCTCTTGGAGAGCTACTCTCTTGGTCATCGATGGTAACCATGGTGTTTTCGCCTCCAATGGGTCGGTAAACAATTTCTTCGAAACGTGTGCGACCAGTCCAGCAAACGGGGATTCGTCGCCGTCGAGTGCCCGCCCTTCGCAATCTTTGCAGAAGTCCGCTCGATTTAAGTGCCATTGTGCAATTCCGCCGACTTGGAATCGGATGCGATTGTCGCGCCTTCGCGATCATGGAATGGCAGTGCCACCTTAGCTCGTTTGGCTTCGGACTACGGTCGGTTCAATAACATTGCCTTGGCGGCGATATGGCGGATCTGCGTCCTTCCTGAGCCGCTCGATCTCGTCGCCCGCCTCGCATACAAATCGAGCGAGACAACGCCCTTGATGCAGGCGCGTTCGCGACGAACGCGTCATCGTCGCGGCGGCGTCCCACTAAACGTGGATACGGCCCGCACAAGTGGGCGCCACAACGGCCTCCTTGAAAAAGCCGCTCAACTGCCGATTGCCTCGGTCCTTTTGAAAGGCGCCAATAGTCGGGCCAACCGACGAACTGCCGTACGGAAACCTCACGCTGCACTTATCCTGAATGTGCCGGTGGAGCGCTTCGGTCCTCGATTTCGTTTGTGGTTGTGGCCGGCTGGCGCGTGTTTGAATTTCGGCCGCCGTTTCATCTTTACGGCTTTGGTCGCACTCCGGGTATTTACCTAGGGTGATACCTCGAGTTACTGCCCCCTCCGCGTTTTTCTATGATAAGCGACAGCCTGAGTTCGGTCAGAGACGCGGTGCCACACGCCACTCACGGCGGACCGCAACACACGGGATCTTGCTCGATGGGACCTTGCCTTATGCCAAATTTACATCATTGCAAAGAATTAATGTGATTGTTTTTCGTAGACGTTCAAGATGACTTCGCGCGTGCCCGTCACCGTGAGAACGCATGAATTCAAAAACCCGCTTATGCGTCTTCCGGTGCTGCCAAGAGGACGCTCGCAAAGACCCTTATCGTCTTGTTAAGGCCGTAGCGTTCAATGGCGACGACGTCCACGGCAACATCAAACCACGACCCCGGGTTCTCTCATGAAAACCGCGTCTAGCATGTTGGCTGTGCGAGCGCATCCGCACGATACCGCCATTGCGGACTTTATCTGTCCGACGCCTGAAATCGGTGGGTCTTCGGAAAAGCCTTGGTGATTTGGATGGACAGAATTAGCGGCGGCCGCCTCGCCGATACCGACAAGCCCTTTAGTCCGCGCGCACGGCCGATCGCACGCGTTGCAATTGGGCAGCGCGGATTTCAGGGTTCAACCCTCGCCGCCCGAGCGCTCTTTTCGTTCGACGGCACCAGCGATTCCATGACGGCCAGCGACGGCTCGAGGGGGGTGTCAGGCGTGGAGATCAAGCCTGCATTGTAGTGCGTCATACTCGAGGAGTTGGCAACAGCAGTCCGCTGTCGCGGTGGGGGATACACGATTGAGCCAATCAGATCAGCCGAGAAGTTCGAAGCGATCTCGGCGGTTTGCGAACGGGCGCAGGATCGATGCAGTGGAGGCTGCCGGAGTGGGGCACGATGGTGTCATCAAGGATATCACGTCTCGGCAAAGGACGTGTCTCGTCGTGCTGGGGATGCATCGCTCAGGTACGAGCGCGCTGACGCGGGTTCTAAATATCTGCGGTGCGACACTTCCGCGTAACACTATGGCGGCCGGACTCGGCAACGAGACTGGACATTGGGAGCCGCAAAAACTCGTCGATTTTCACGACGAGGTGCTTTCCGAACTCGACAGCAACTGGCACGACTGGCACGCCTTGGACGTCTCGAGGCTGACAGCTCAATGCCGCGCGCAGATCAAAGCCCGGATGACTGAAATCATAGCTGCCGAGTACGGCGAAGCCTCGCTGTTCGTCGTCAAGGATCCGCGTATTTGCCGTTTCGCGCCCCTCTTTTTTGAAGCGTTGACGGAAGTCGGCATCAGCGCCCGCAGCGTCCACATATTTCGCAACCCACTCGAAGTCGCTCAATCGCTCGAGCACCGTAACGGCATGCCACAAGAGGAGGCGAGCCTGCTATGGCTGCGTCACGTTCTCGATGCTGAAATTGCGACCCGTGGGACCAAGCGCGCGGTCTTATATTACGGCGACCTGCTGACGGACTGGAAAAACGAACTTCAGCGTGTCTCAGTCGGCACGGGATGCGTCTGGCCAAATCCTGCAGAAGATGTGGCTGAACATGTGCAGCGTTTCCTCGACCCGGGGCAGCGTCATCACGTGCTTTCCACCGAAGACATTATGCTTGATTCGAGGATGTGCGATTGGGTTTCCGAGGTCTATGGCGCCTTGCACCGGTTGCGTCAGAGTCCGGCATCGCCAACGGCGCTCTCCACCATTGATCGGGTGCGTCGCGAATTCGATAAATCTGCTCCGGTCATCAGCCTGCTGCAACGTGAGCTGCGCGTTCGATTGGAGACTGAGACAGCAGCCGTTCGGGCGCAACTGTCATCGGTGCAGGATGCCATCGCTACACTGGTCGGAAACGCACAACAAGCCGCGGTGTTGACAACAAGGCTCGTCGAGGCCCGTGCTCAGGTCGCCTCCGAGTTAGCTCAGATCAACGGCGCATCAGATCGCTGCACCGGGTCGAGGCGCCGGCATGCGAAAGCCATCGATAATATCGGACGGGCATCGACAGCCCTTGCAGAATGCGCAGCCAAAATGCTGCACCCTCCCACCGAAGCGGTGATGACAGTCGATAACCGAAATAGATCTACCTCACCTGTGTCGATGGTCGGCAACTATTCTGCGCTGCAGTCCATCCTGATCGCCGAGCTCGCAGAGCTTACCCAATGGCTGGAAAGCCTTTCCAGGCGATCGTCACCGACTTTCGATAATCGTTGGCAGCGGCTGATTGCGCGACTGCGTGAATACATCGGGGGAACATGAAACAGCAAAAGCTGCGCTCAAGCGGGGGCAAGATCTCCGCGACGCAGGAAACCGACCCGCACCGCTGCGGATGCGCACGCCTCGCGCCAGGGCGGCAACGGACAGTCGCAAGCGCGCCGTCAAGGTTACTAAATGAATCACCCGGCAGGCCGGGCCTTGATGCGGCCGTACTTGATGAGGTATCGGGGATCCGCGGGCCGAGAGCCGCGAGCGGCGGGCGTTGCTGGTCCCTCTTGGCGCAGGGAGGGCAATACTTGCAACGCAAGAACCGTGGTGCGCAAGCACAGGGCGCCGGGTTGACAACGCGTTGACGAACTTGCAAGTCGGCCTCGCTTCTATCGGTAGCTGCAGACGCAGCTTTTAGAGGGTCGAAGCCCGCCGACCAAGGCGAAGCTGCGAATGCGCTGGTCCTCCGGGCTCAGGGACCATACAAAAATCGATTGGTGCTTTTGCTTCGCCTCGCGGGGCGTCGCGTGCAATCGGGTACCACGGGATGTTGCCTGGGCAGGCACCGCAAACCGAGCACGAGGCTTGCTATCGACGCCGGCGGGAGACGGTCGTCCGAACGTCGAGAGCGCGGTTTCGCCCGGCAACCGGGACGGACACGTCGAGCCAAATCACGCCCTTCGCACCATGGCGGGCTTGAGATACTTGACGGTCGGCGCGCCGACCTGCTGCATGATGCCCAACAATTCGGCCCGCAGCAGCTCCAGCACACGCTCAACGCCGGCCTGGCCGAAGGCGCCGAGGCCCCAGATGTAGGGCCGTCCGATACCGACCGCGGTCGCGCCCATGCACAGCGCCTTGCAGACATCGGTGCCACGGCGGAAGCCCGAGTCGACCAGGACCGGAATACGGCCGTTGACGGCTTCGATGATCTCCGGAAGCGCATCGATGGTGGAGCGGCCGGAGTCTTCGCTGCGGGCGCCGTGGTTTGACACAATGACGCCGTCATAGCCGTAGTCCGCCGCGAGCTTGGCGTCCTCCCAGGCGAGCAGACCCTTGATCACCACTTTCATCTTGGTGATGTCGCGCAGCCGCTTGAGGTAGTCCCAGGTCATCGCGGACGACTGGATGTTTCGCAGCCCCGACAGATCGACGCCCTGGTACATCGGCTTGTCGCCCTGATCGGTCTGGATACTGGTGCGGTCATGGCAAGCGTTGCAGTCGCGGGTGTCGGTGCGCGTCAGCCGGAACAAGGTCTCCTGGTTGCGGCCGCCGGAGCGATCGACCGTGACGGCGAGGGCCGTGCAGCCGGCATTCTCGGCTCGCTTGATGTGATGCGCCGCGACCTCGAACTCGTTGGTGGCGTAAAGCTGCATCCAGATCGGCGCGCCCCGCGCCTTGATCACGTCCTCGACGCCGGTCGAGGTCTGCGTGGACAGAATCATCAGATGGTCGCCCGCCCTCGCGGCCCGGGCGACGCCGGATTCGCCATCCGGATGATAGGCCTTATGGCCGCCGACCGGACACAGCATGATCGGCGAGGAATATTTCACTCCCAGAATGTCGACGCTCATATCGACCTTGCTGACATCGACCAAGCGCCGCGGCCGCAACTGGAATTTCAGGAAGCCTTCCCGATTGGCACGCAGCGTCACCTCGTCGTCGATGCCTGATGCCATGTAGCCGAAATGGGCGGGCGGCACGTTCTGACGCATTACCGGCTCGAAATCGAAGACGTTGATGGCCTCCTTCGGGGTCTTGATCAGATTGTTGGCATCCAACGGCGCCCATATCAGCGGATCTGGCAGCTTCGCCTTTGGCGCTAGCGTTTCGGCAAGCGCGCGCGCATCCGCATAAGTGAGGGCTGAACTCGCGGCCAGGAACTGCAGGAACTTGCGGCGGCTCGCGGCCTGATGGATCTCATGTGACATTTAAGATTCCTCCCGAATGATGCGCTGAAACAGCCCGATCCCAGCTTCGCCCAGACGGCGTCCGGTGCCAACAAAAACCGCCGGCAGCCTAAGGGCGCTTTTCCCGGTGCTGCGATCCCCATCAGCCGGCTGAAGCGGGCGATCAGACACAGTGATCTTGGCCAGTCACGTCTGTCAGCTATCGGCCGAAGACTTCAAATAATCAAAATCGCATTGCAGTGCCAGCAGCCAAGCGTTGTGCAGTGTGGATGGGATCGAGACTTAAGGGGCGGCGGCGCAGACGGCTTGAGCCGTGTGGGCAAACCAGAGCCGGGAATTGCCAGGGCGTGCCGAGACGTTTCTTCGGATACTTGACTGCCGGCGAGTGTAGCCGCGAGGGTCGGATTTTTCGCACCTATCCGGGATCCGACTCGCGCCGGGCGTTGCTGACACCATATGTAGTGGGGCGATGATGGAATAGCTTTGTATTGTGGGCAAAAAGCGCGGCGTCGATTGTGCATGCGAGCTGAGGTGGGTGCCTTATGAAGGACTGAGCACCGCGTCTTCCGCGAAGGCAGTATAATCCGAGAGGCTGCGGCGATCTTAACCTGAGGCAATCCACTGAGGAGCTCTATGCCTTCCTACGATCTCATCGTCATCGGCAGCGGCCCCGGCGGCTACGTCTGCGCGATCCGCGCGGCGCAGCTCGGCATGAAGGTCGCGGTCGTCGAGAAGGAAAAGACTTTCGGCGGCACCTGCCTCAACATTGGGTGCATTCCGTCCAAAGCAATGCTGCATGCTTCCG
>JASHRR010000872.1 GCA_030037185.1 Xanthobacteraceae bacterium
AGGACTTCAATCGAACCGATGTGCCTGTGCATGTTTAAGGCGGCGCAACGTGGTGACTTATCCCCCGGCCCAGCTGTCCTGATTTGGATTGTGCTCCACTACGACGATGTAAATTAAACGACAGCGCGATGCTTTCATCGCAGGCATGATGCCGGATTACAGTCGCGGCCGGAAGGCAATGGAAAGCAGTCGGGAAAATTGGGGTGGCCAAGCGGCTCTGGCGCAGCAGCGTAAGATGTGAAAGCAATCTACGCCGACGTTCTGCAAGAGCGTCCGTTGAACTCGCTGTCAAAGCGCAGACTTCATGAGTTTAATACCGCCGGGTTGCCGGGTTTGAGAAGCGCTACACGCGAAGAGATCGTTTCATGCAGGGCGGGTCGGCCGGAGGCCGGTGAGGAACTAAAAAGTAGGGAAAACGGGGTTTTTCCAACTGAGCATGCCTTATCGTTCCGGAAGCCTCCAGATGCTTCGGAACGACATGGCCGAAAAGTCGACAACGAACCAAAGTAGCCACAGACCATGGCGCAATACGAGCGTGACGCCGAGGCCGTGAGTGCTCGCGCCAAAGCATGGCGCGACGAATACTCGGCTTCGGCTGAACCCAGCATCAATCTCGCTCACTCGACCATGGGCGGCTGGCACACGTTCATCCGCGACTGCCAGCGCTTCGTTTCAGGCGAACGGTGCGAGAAGCGGCGGCGCTTGGCCGGGATGAGCGTGCACTGTTCGGCGTCCACCACGTACGGCCGGACGCCTTGTCATGGTCGGGTGCACTGCACCACCTGCATGGCGGTGAGATTACGGCCGTCACCGCCAGGCTGATGAGTTTTAGAACTGTCGGTGGTGTCCGGCAAACGCTGCACCGACACGAGCATAAGCGAAAAGCATCGATGGAATGCGGCTAACTGAGCGTACTGGTAATAACGCGGAAGTGAACGCAACCGATCCGAAGCCGATGGCATCTAATCGCCGTTGACATGCCCTAGTGTACTCAGCTCCTCGGCCTCAGCCAACTCGCTGTCATATTCTGCCATCTGCCGATAGTGGCTTTGAGTTTGGGTTGAGGCGTCAGCCGCTGCGAGGCGCCGACACTCCTTCGCCAGGTAGCGGTAACGTTGTGCCCGCTTCAATGCATCCGACATGATGATCTCCGCACAGCAAACGGCGGCGCCGGATCGTTGGCAGGGGCGCGTGGAACGCAGGGCTGGTGATAATGCCAAGTCACCGGTCGCCGCAGTCACGATAGCCATCGTCATACACAGGGGGCCCTTGCCGGTCCCTCAGTCGGCAACCCAACAGAGCTACAAAGGTTCCCAAAGGCTGCGGCGCCTTACGAGGCCGTAATGGGCGGTCCATGCGTCCGTAATGTAAGGACGGATAGGATCTGTCTGACGGCCTCCAGCAAACCGCGATCGCCTATGGCCCCTCAGATTGATCATCGAGTCATGGTTCTGAGCCTGCTGTGGTCTGCGCTCGCTCTCTGCGGGATCAGTTCACTCGTTTATGACGTGGGTCGTTGGCTGAGCGCCTGGTGAGGCGTACCCTTTTTGACTTCGGTGGCGCCGAGAAATCAGGGAGGAACGCACTGCGGCGGCTGGCGTTGAATTTACGCGTGTGGTGGGTGTGTTGAGCGCCTCACGTGGCCCCGGTCCTTGCTTCGCAGAAGCTTCAGATGGGCCGGGGCCAGCCTAAGAAGACCAACGGCATGCTCAGCTCTGAACGTTCCTCCATTGGTCGTCCGACTCAATCGGAAACATCGGCGTTGCATGGTCGCTAAGCCGGAGAAATGAAGGACCCAGCGCGCGATGCTTGGCCACCTCTAAATGTCTGAGCGCTTCTATATACTGCCATCGCGCGCATAGTAGCCTTTCTGCTACCCGATCGCGGTGGTCGGCCGGCACGCTAGCAAGTTGTCTCCACCGCGACGCTGCAGTCGGACCGCGACCAGCGTGCTAGAAATCGGGACGGTTCGCTGTCGGGACGACGGCTTCGTTTTTCCCGGCGTAGAAATCGAATATGTTTTCAGCGCAAGCAATTTCCATCCATTCCTGTGCCGGCCGCTCATAAGTTATTGTCGCTGACCAGGGCATCGTAAAGACGCCTTCATCGTCCACGGTGAAGACAAGTTGCAGGCGCTTGCCCCTATATGTGGGATCGGAAGCTGTGTCAGTGGTCCTGATATTCTCTCTAATGTTGCGCGCTACGGCCGCCTGGGCTTCCTCATAATCGATCAGCCGATAGCGTTCCACGACGTGTAGTGCCGAGCTGTAAGGGGCGCCGTACATGTCGACCATTGCGAATGGCCGATCGGTTTTGACCCCGATCGTGTCGATGACCAGCGTGTCGCCTTCGTAATGCCCAACGGAATCCCCGTACCACGACGGCGTCACTTGCGCTGGATGAAGCTGGTTTAGGCGCACTTGTCGGACTTCATGATCCCGCAGATAAAGGAAAACGACTCGGCGCGGCTGCTGCAGCATCTGCATGCCAGGTTGGAAAAAGATGTAGGGCACCCCGGAGGGCCAGCACCGGTTGCTCGGCGTCGGATAGGTTACGCCCGACAAGGAAATTTCGCCGAGCCTTTTCACAACTTCCGCCGCCTCGGGCTTCAAGATCGGATTGGTGTAATCGCCGACGAACTGGCTGGAATTGCCTAGGCCGTTCTGGCGGCGTGACTTATTCAAGACCGGCCCCGGCCCCGATGCCGGCGGCTCGACGCCTGGAAAGTATGGGTGGACCCACACGCCGGAAAAATCCGGCGTCGATGCCACGCTTTGCCTAGCGCTAGGGCCTGGCCCACCCGCGGGCGGCACCGCCTGCCCCAGTGCGCTCGTCGAAACCGCTGCTGCTAGCGTCAAAAATAAAGTGAAATCTCGCCGGTGTGGATTCATGGCCTGCTCAGCCTTCATGGCCCAGGTTTACCTATATACCAAAGAGCACCATTGCGCACGAGTATTCCATGCCGTCACTTGCTGCCCAGTCCCAATTTGGTTGCAGGAGCTGCGGGCGCTCTGCGGATTTTGCTGTAGGCTCAGGCAAGCGGGGTGAAGCGACACGGCGATGAGTGTTGCCTTGCCGCTTGCGCAGCATCGGTGACATGCGCACGGCCAGCATTCCTCTAGTGTTAGGCTCCAAAGCGAGTAGTGGCCGCGACTCTTTCTCGGGAAAGGCATGTGTCTTAGTCTGCGCGGCCACGACGGGCAACAGCCTGCGTTTTTAACGCCGCCTCGATATTGGCGAGTTGATCGCCCCCCAACAGCGACGATATCGGCGAAGCGGCCCGTGGAGCCGCAGCTCCTTCCCGGCCCGGGCAGTTTCCGTGGGGCGTCGCGGCATATACCGTCGTCTTCCCTCAGATTCCGATTAGTCGGTAGCAGATTATGCCCGAACTGCGCGCAGTTCGCCTGCAGCGCGACGGCAGCCTTGGGCCAGAACCGATAGTTCTTCCAAGCACAAGGAGCGGCAGGCTATCGTGACGAGCGCTCGGCGCGCTGCGCGGCGCTTTGCACCGGTGGGAGGCTTTAATGAACAGAGCAGCATTTCTGATCCTGATACTGTTGGCGGCGTCGCGCCCCGTTTTTGGCGCGAAGACGATTGATCTCGACTCCGCGACGATTGCCGACATAACCGCCGCCTTTAATGCCGGCACCCTGACCGCCGAGGATCTGGTCCAATTGTGCCTCGCCCGTATCCGCAGCTACGATCGTCAGGGGCCATCACTTCATGCGGTGATGGTAATCAATCCCAAAGCCCTCGAAACGGCACGAGAGCTCGATGTGGAACGGAAGACTAAGGGGCCTCGCTCCGCGCTTCACGGAATTCCCGTTGTGCTCAAGGACAATTACAACACGGCCGATATGCCGACAACCGGCGGCTCCGTCCTGCTCGAAGGTTCTATTCCTCCCGCCGACGCCTTCGTCGTGAAGAAGCTGCGCGACGCGGGAGCTATCATCCTGGCAAAGGTGAACATGTCGGAGTTTGCCTCAGCGGCCCCGCGCAGCTCGCTCGGTGGGCAGTCGTTGAACCCCCATGACCTCAACCGATCGCCGGCAGGTTCGTCCGGCGGTACAGGCGTTGCTATCGCGGCGGCGTACGCGCCGCTCGGTATGGGGACCGATACCGGCGGGTCCATCCGCGGTCCTTCGACGGCGAACGGTATTGTCGGTTTGAAGCCGACGCATGGTCTGCTCAGTAGAAGTGGAATCATTCCACTTTCGCTGACATTTGACACTGGGGGGCCGATGGCCCGCAGTGTCAACGATGTTGCAGTCGCACTGGGCACCATGACGGGCATCGATCCCGCCGACGCCGCTACCAAGAAAAGTGAAGGCAAGTTCTCCACCGACTACACCAGGGACCTGAACACCGGCGCGCTCAACGGTGCCCGTATCGGCATCGCGCGCGACTTTCTCGGCGCCGATCCTGATGTCGATTGGGTGATCGAAGCGTCGCTCGACGCCATGCGCAAGGCAGGCGCAACGATCGTCGAAGTACGGTTTCCGAAATGGCTGCTCGATTCGAAGCTCGAGTTTTATGATGCTATCCGTATGCCGGAATTTGCGGCGCAGATCAAAGATTATCTCGCCACCATCGGACCGAGCTATCCCAAGACCATCGAAGACATGATCGACCGGTCCAATCGCTTCACCGGATTGCGAGCTGATGGCGCCCGCCCGAATCCAACTCGCTGGGCCTTGTTCAGGCGAGAAGCATCGAGCGGAAGTCTCGAGGACTACCACTACACATCTGTCCGCGATTTCGGTCTGCCGTTGGTTCGAGCGGCCGTCGAGGGTCTCTTCACTTCAGAGAAGGTGGACGCGATCGTGTATCCGACATCGCCCCGCCGGCCCGCATTGCTCGCCGCGCCGCCCGACACCGCTCCCGCAAGCCCGACGGCATCGGCGACGAACATCGCCAATCTGACCGGTTTTCCGGATCTCATCGTGCCTGCGGGATTCACCGGAGACAACCTTCCCGTCGGCATTTCCTTCTTCGGCCTCGCATTCAGCGAGCAAAAACTCTTGTCTCTCGGATACAGCTTCGAACAAGCGACACATGCCCGCCGCCGGCCGGTACACGCGCCTGCGCTCAAGGGTGAATCGATATCAGTGCCTTAGCCTGCTGGCCGTCTTGTCACTTGCTACGCGGCTGAACGGAAAGTCTCAGGTTCAGTACCTTTCTGCCGTGGGACCCCGATCGGTGGCGTGCGCCCAAGCGGTTACGGGCGTACGGCCTTGAACTGTTCTTGCTTGGTCGGTGTTCCAACTTGCTGGAGTGGTACCGCCTTCCCTGCACTATTGAATATACGCTATGCCTCCGTTGATAGGCGAAAGGCGAAGAACACGGGCTTTGCCCGAAACCCGTTGTCCGGCGTGGGGTGAAATCTTCGAGGCTGCTCGATGAAGACCCGAACAGTCGCTATGATGTACTCAAGGTCGAGAACCGGAATTTCAAAAGGCCGTGCCAGTTCGAATCCACTGCATTGCTACGCGGAGAGGACCGCTATTGCGGTGATCTCGACCATGATCTCCGGAACGGCAAAGGCGGCCGCAGTCAACAACGTGCTGGCTGGGAACTGATCCCGGTAGATTTCTTTGCGGATATCGGTGAAGCGTTGCGAGTAGCGTCCGTCCGAAACCGATACGGTCATCCAGACAATGTCCTTTAGCGTGCCGCCGGCGCGGGCGAGGGTCTTCTCGATATTTTTGAACGCTTGTCGCGTCTGGGCGTCGAAGTTCCCCGCCAGCGAAGCTCCGGAGTCGTCGACAAACCCGACGTGGCCCGCCAGCCATACCGTCTTGCCGCCCTCGGTGATGACAGCTGGCGAGTACGAATATTTTGCTTCCCAGGACGGTTCGATAACCGTTTTCTTCAGCGCCATTTCACTCTCCATCGCTGCGGGGACGTTTGCACGCTGAGAGGCGGTATAACGTATCGACGAGGCAGACACCACTGAAGGGCGCCTCGTTGCGATCTTGCGAATCGGTCGCTCAGCACGACGAGCCGATGACTTGAGGTCGCGGTGCGTCAGATGCGTGCGTGCTTGGCGGCGAACCGACAACATGTCATTGCTCCGGTGCCTGACAACCGCAAGAGCTTGGAAAAATAAGGAAGCAATGATTTCCGATATGAACGGACCGAAAGTGCATCCGCAAGCGCCGGACTGCGAAGGAGCTCTCCCGGGCACGGGCCGCCGCCAGTCGCCGAGCACCGAGGCGCTCGCGGACACGTGCGGGCCAACTGCTCTGGACGAGGTATCGCTATGATCAGGATCAACCGCATCGCCTAGGCCGTGTTCAACACTCGCGATCTCGGCAAGCACTTGGCGCGCGTTGTCTATCTGAGCGCCGGTGTGGACCACCATACGGTTGAGCTGCGCAGCGAACGAGGCCGGCTGCGCCGTAGCCGGTTTCGGGGGTCCGCCCCGCTCCGACCTGAAGAGTTCGTCGCTCAAATCGAAACGCGCGGGCTCGTCGAAGCCATCGGGCACTCGACGCGCGCGTTCCGTTCGGGTCATCAAAGGTCACGAGATTAGCGATATTCGGCAGCGGTAGCGCATTCCTTGATCTCGATCTCACGCGCCCCTGTGCAGCGAGCGGATCCCTCTCTGCGAACTCGCGGGCTGCGGATGCGGTGAAGGTATTGAAAATGCTCAGGCTGTTACCGGTGGGCGCTTCCCGACAACGCCCCAGACACGAAAGGCGCGCCTCCGCAGTGGGAGTTTCAGGTGTTCAAATGGTCCGCAAGATATGGCGATCTGCTCGCCGCGAGACTTGACCGTCAAACAACGGACAATAGCCGCCGGCGGAACAGGTGACTGGTGAAGCGATCGAGATCTTCGCAGAGAGGCGAATCATGAGGTCCTCCCAGTGGCTCTGGAACCTCACCTGCGCCGGCGCGTGCTTGACGGGGGATCTAATCCAATAACAGTAATTGAGGTGATATACGCACCCAGCTTCGCGCCAATCTCCCGGCGGTCGTTACCACAAATTTGGCACACGCGCTTCATCTGCGGAGAGCAGAGATGCAGTGGAGGCGATGAAACCCGCGTCGCTGCCATGATGGGTCAACCCGCGCGTCGCCCGCCGGGATGTTCGACGCAGACGATCTTGCGGGCGCCAGATTTCAGGACAACCTCAGGCCGGTACAGACAGAATCCGTTCTGCCGTGTCGGCTGGCGATCCGAAGGGTTGCTTACCGGGAGAGGGTGAGGCAACCGGACACGAGAGAAATGGTAAGAGAACCGTGCGAGCTGTCGTTCGATCATCGATCAACAACGCGAGCAACTTGCCGGCCGATAATAGGGATCGCGGCCTGCCGCGGGCGCCGCGACCGGCGACGCGGCCGCTGGTCCGGCATTGCCGGAAACGCCGTGCTGCCTGCTCGAGGCTTGAAACGTCGGACCGGGGAATTTGCGGCCCGGCAAGACCTAGCATCGGAACCAAGCTGCCGCACGCTGGTCTCCGTCGAGTGACCTGCGTGCGGCAACGTGCCATACAAGCCGGTACGTGATCATTTTGTCAGCGCGTCGCACCAAACTGGCCTCGTGGCCGACGACCGATAGAAGCACAATCCGTACTTTTTTACAGCTGTGACGATCAAAGACCTCCACTATGGCGCATGCGCCCTATAGTGTTGCGAGAGCGTTCCTGCGCCGGGTGCCGTGCGAAGCTGCGCTTGATCGCCCGGTTGGCGGGAGCTCGTCGGCCGCTTGCTCGGCGATGTTCAACGAGACACGGCTGCCGGGCTTGGATGCCTGCGCTGGCCTTTGCTAGAATTGAGGCCATGCCTTCTTGACGGAGGATGACATGCTTCACCGCAATTCCATTGCCGGCTTGGCGCTGGCGGGCGCGCTCTTGATGACGATGGCAGGTGCGCAGGCCTTTGACGAGACGAAGTATCCCGACTGGTCCGGCCAGTGGCGCAAGCCCCAGGGGATCGGCAACCAATGGGACCAGACGAAGCCACCCGGCCGCGCCCAGCAGCCGCCGCTCACGGCCGAATACCAGGCAATCTTCGAGGCGAGTCTGGCCGATCAGGCGGCCGGTGGCCAAGGGGCGGATATTCGGATTACCTGCGTGTCGACGGGCATGCCGCGCATGATGACGGCGGTTCGACCGTTCGAGTTCGTGATCACGCCGAAAGTCACTTACATCAATTTCGAGAACAATCAGCCCCGCCGCATCTACACCGATGGCCGCGGCTTCCCCAAGGACGAGGAAGCCACCTGGTCCGGCTATTCAATCGGCAAATGGCTCGACACCGACAGCGATGGCCGCTTCGATACGCTCGAAGTCGAGACCCGGAACTTCAAAGGCCCGCGCGTTTACGAAGCGAGCGGCATCCCGCTTCATAGCGATAACGAGTCGATTGTCCACGAGCGCATCACGCTCGACAAACAGAACAACGACCTGCTTCGTTATGAGATCACCACCATCGACCACGCGCTGACCAGGCCATGGACGGTGTTGAAGACGTTCCGGCGCGAGCGCAACGTCCTCTGGTCTGAGGACCAGTGCAGCGAGAACAACAATCACGTCGTCGTCGGCAAGGAATTCTACTTCCTGTCCGGTGATGGCTATCTGATGCCGACGCGCAAAGACCAGCCGCCGCCGGACAGCCGCTATTTCAGGACCGGGCGGTGACGCTTGCCCGATGAAGGTGGTCGCAGCAAGTCGATCCTCACCGGCCTGACCTCGCCAATTCTCGCTATCGGAGGACATCATGCTCCAAAAATGCTCGCTGGCCGTGCTCGTGATCGCGGCCGAACTGGTGCTCTCGAGCCGCATGGTCGCAGCGTTCGATGATTCGAAGTATCCCGACTGGTCAGGTCAATGGAGGCGGCCGTCCAGTGTCGGCACGCAATGGGATCAGACCAAGCGTCCAGGACTCGCTCAGCAGGCGCCGTTGATTCCCGAGTACCAGGCTCGACTGCAGGCGAGCATCGCCGACCAAGCGCGCGGCGGACAGGGCGACGATGTCCGCGTCAGCTGTATCACTGCCGGCATGCCCCGCATCATGACCGGCACGCGACCCTTCGAATTGGTAGTCCTGCCGACCGTCACCTACGTCTATGGTGAAGGAAATATGCCACGCCGCATCTACACAGATGGCCGCAACTTCCCGACAGACGAGGAACCCACCTATATGGGGTACTCGATCGGCAAGTGGATCGATGACGACGGAGACGGCAAATATGACGTGCTCGAAGTCGAAACCCGCAACTTCAAGGGGCCCCGAACCTACGAATTTTCTGGCATTCTCCTGCACGACGACAACGCGAGTATCATCAAGGAGCGGTTTTTCCTCGACAGGGCCAACTCCGATCTCCTGCGCATCGAGATCACATCGATTGATCACGCGCTGACGCGGCCATGGACGGTGCTCAAAACCTTCCAGCGCGAGCACAACGTACTGTGGGCGGAATACGACTGCGCCGAGAGCAACAACCACGTGGTAGTTGGCAAGGAGTACTACTTCCTGTCTGGAGACGGCTACCTGATGCCTACGCGCAAGGATCAACCACCGCCAGACGCGCGGTATTTCAAGACACCGAAGTAGGGGGCGTAAGCGAAATGACCTACATAGATCCGATCGCCGTCACATAGGGTGGGAGAAACCGGAGCGCTTGCTCCGAGGCGCCTGCCCGGGGCAAAATCTCATAACGTCCCGTTGCCAGGGAGCAATGCCGACCGAGTTCGCCTCGTCCAGCCAGGATCGCGTATTCGGATAGTGTAATGTTTGTCTCTTGCGACAAGACATTAAAAAGCACCGGTGAGCGGTGCCGGAACCGTCAAGCCCTGGCGGCATCGAGCAGCCACTTTTTTGCCGCCTCCCCCTCCCGAAGGTCCGACGCATTGGAAACGTCAACGTCTATGCGGCACGTCGCCAGAGTCTCGATACCCGCGGCGCCACCCGGATTGTGCGCCACCCAGCTTCGTCCCATCCAGAAAAGCTTGGTCAAGCCGGGTCAGCACCGGAATCTGGCGGAGAGCTAGATTATGATCCCGAAAGATCGGCCCGCGCCATGGTAGCCGCAGCAAAATCGGAACCACGAATTTCGGCACCCACGAGTTCAATTTGGGCCAGCTCAGGTCGCGGCAAATCAAGGGCCTCGGACACGAGTTGTCGTCACGATTGGCGCGCACAGGCCAACCAAGCTTGGTGCTGTTCAACCATTACTCGCGTCCGTGCGGCAATTATGGCCAATATTTTACGCCTCCTGTTTCAGCGCGGCAACGTCAGCGGGTTTCATTTTGCTTGTATCCCAGTATCGATCGCACGCGTGCCAGTAGCGATCATCGCCTAATAGATCTTGCGCCCAGTTGCCGGCCTTTCATTGTGATCGCACGCTCAGGGACCAAACCTCTGGCTGAAGGTTAGTCCTTCCATGGATCGAATTCCCCTGCGCCCGCCATTGCCACGGCAAACGGCTTTAGCGTGTGCAATACGCGCACTGTGCCGGCATGTTCGGCGATCACGTGGGGCAAGCGCCGATAAGCCATCGGGCTTTCGTCGAGATCAGCGCCGATCAATACGACTCCCCGATCTCGGAGCCAGGCGTCCATTTCGGCCTGCGTGAAGCGCCGCTTCGCCTCCTTGCGACCGTACAGCCGGCCGGCGCCATGCACCGTGGAATAGAGCGCGGCCCTGGATTGCTCGCTGTCGATGCCCTCGATGATCACGGCATCGTCGCCCATGGAGCCGCCGACGAAGCCGCGTTGTCCCGGGAATGCCGGGGTCGCGCCTTTGCGCACCACCCACAGATCGAGATCGCCATGGCGCTCGCGCCAGGCGTAGTTGTGATGGTTATGCACGCTGTCGGTGACGGCGCCGCCGATGATTTTGCGCACGCGCTCGATTACCCACTCGCGCCCCGCATAGGCGTAGCGGCCGGCAAGCTCCATCGCGGCGATGTAACGACGCCCGATTTCGCTGTCCTCGTCGATCACCGCCGGCGGGACATTCATGCCGTCCTTGCCGCCGGCCGCCTTGAGATAACGTGTCGCGCTGGTGTGGCCGAGGCCGCGCGAGCCGAAATGCACCCCGATCCAGACGAAGCCGGATTCATCGCGCATGAGGTCAACATAGTGATTGCCGGAGCCGACAGTGCCGAGCTGCGCGACGGCCTTCTGCCGATAGGCCTCCATGTCGGACGCCTTCCAGGCTTCGGCATCGTCGAACAACTCATGCTCGACACGCTCCTCATTGGTGCGGCCGACGCCGAACGAAATCACCAAGGAGACGTCCTTGATGATGCTGCCGACGCGGTCCTCGATCGCAGCAAAGGGCGTATCAAGCCGTGCGGCCATGTTGCCGCAGCCGATATCGAAGCCGACCCCGGAGATGCTGATCTGCCGCTCATAAGCGATCACACCACCGACCGGCTGAGCATAGCCGAGATGGCCATCGGCGCAGATGACGCCACCGACGACATTGCCCACCGCCATGCAGTTGCGCATCTGAGCAATGGTCGCGTCGTCATGTTGTCCAAACACCCGCAGCGGGCTATTCGCGTACCGCGGCGCTTGTGGCGAATTTGTTGCAATCGATTGCCCCGCGTCCGTGGCTTTGGCCGCAAGATGTTCTTTGCGCGCCGCGTCACGGTAGGCGCACCACGCCGGCATTGATCGTTGTCCCGGCCGCTCAATGCGGCTGTCCGGATCGACGCCAGCAGCAAGCGCAAGCTCGCGGGCGCGGATCTCGTAGCGATCGGGTTTTCTCATGACTGGTGTCCTCGTGTCGCGGCAGTGAGAGTGAATTGGAGCTCTTGTTCTGGAGCTCGCACAACCCTTTTTTCGTCAAAAGCAGGAGCACTCCTCATGGCAAGGCCCGCCGTCATCCGACGTTCGTGGTCCGCGAAAAAGGTGATTACGTCCAGAACGCGAATGGCACCGGCGCAGGGACTTGAACCCCGACCAGCGGTTTTGGAGACCGTAATGCTGCCATTACATCACGCCGGTGTATGAGACCGCGGACTCGAACCGCGCCGACGGCGTCCACAGCGCCGCCCATATCACCCGATCGGCCGGTCCGGCATAGATGGTAGCGGCCCCTGGTGACGATCCAGGCGCGCGCTCGTTATGAGCAACCGCTGTGCACCAGCGTACTGCCGCTGCACCGGGGGCACGATTCGAACGTGCGCCGCACTTAGGTGCGGACCTCCGCTTCAAAGGCGGGTCGGTTAGGCCCGCACCCCGGTATCCTGTGGTGCCCCCTGCCGGCGACGATCCGGCTTCACAGCTTTGAAAGAGCCGCATCCTAACCCAACGTAGACGAAGGGGGCGAAATGGAGGGGCCGCGGGTATTGAGCCCGCCTGGTCGGTTTGGAAGACCGATGCACATTCGTCTATGCCGGACCCGCGTGGCGGAGAGTTGAGGGCACGATCCCATGCCCCGTGAAGGCACAGCGCGATTAGCAGGCGGCTCACCGCCCCACCGGAACAATTCTGCGTACTAGGCTCGACGCGGAGATTCAAACTGCGAGCCTGCGGAGTAGGATTTCGCTGCTCTCCCACCGAGCTACGTCGAGATTGGTGCTCCGGGCAGATTCGAGCTCGCGTGATCATCGCTTAGAAGGCGCCGGCCTGTCCATTCGAGCCACCGGAGCTGCCCGGGAGTACTAATGCGGCTTGTTCGAGAGTGGCCGGACGATATTGTCGGGGTCGGCCCGTCCCGAACCCGCGACCTTTAAGTTCGACGGCCGACGCTGCCGACTGAGCTAGTCGCAGAAAAGTTGTTGCGGATAACCACAGCCTTTTCGCTCTGCCCTTTCAGCCAAAGCAGGACAAACGCAGAGGATCGGATTTGGCGCTCCAGCACTGAGCTACCGTGCGTTCAGGTGGGACCGGGTTTGGATTAAAACCAACGATGCTACCAGGGAGGATAACTCGTGGGCTCCGACGCAGCTGCGACGATCGGAGCTGCTACCGAAGTCTGGGCTCGCCCCTATCCTGGACTGGCAGTCAGGGATGATGGAGCGCACGGCAGGAAACCCGCATTTTCAACTCCGATTACGGTTCACCGGTTCGTAGGCGGCGTCGGTTACGTGCGCGCGTTGGGGCGAGGGGATTTCAGCCCGATCTTCTTTCTTGAGACCGACGCGTCCTGGTGCGCTAGGCGGCCGCGTGTATTGGCTCCCCGACCATCCTCCAAGTCGTGTTGAAATGATTTGCTTAATTTCGATTTTCCGATTTTCGTCTGCGCCACGAACACGAACACTGCGATATCCATCAGTGTTTCGCCGTTGTCGCGCCGTTGGCGAGGTTCCGTGCGATGGGCGGGGACGCGAGGGACGTCAGGCTCGTGCGATGCCGTCGACGAGCCGAGGCGGCGCCTTGCCGACGGCGCTATCAGGTTCGAGCGGCGGCGCCGGCTGTGGGAGGTGGTCGAGCACTGCCGGCCCGCGCAAGAGACGGGCTTCAAGCGGAAATTCGCTGCTACGTTTCTGTCTTTCGTCCTGATTAGCAGCACCAGGACGCGCACCAAAAGCTCGGTAGCGCGGGCGCTTCACTCGTCGCTCGGCCGCCGGCCCGGCACGCATGAGCGCGAGCCGCCGGCACACCCGCAGCTGAGCGCACGCCAGCGATTTTGACGATGCCCTCAAGCTTCCGCCAGACGCCCTTGCAGTTCTTCTTCGACCGTCGAGCTCCAGTCGCCGTGGGACCAGTAGAGCCTCCAGGGCCAGACGCACGGACGGGGAAAGTGCAGCAGGCTATAGCGCTCTCGCTCCATTTTTGCGGCGCACACATTAAGAGCTTCAAAGTCGGCGAGCTTCATCGGGTGGGTCATGAAAGTGGAGACCTTAAATGGCACTTCCGAATGCATGTAGTCGAGAAAGCTGCACTGGTGGGTCTGCTCGATCTGGGCCCTGGTCTTAGCGAAAGTCTCGCGCCAATACAGGAAGGGCGGCAAAACCATGTAGTTTTTATCGAGGTCCATATTCATGGCTCTGGACGTGGGACCGCGCCAGACTTGCCCTCGCAAGCCTGGTGGTGTCACGATATCGCGCGCAGCGATGCGGTCTGCTTCGCCGGGGGCTCGGCGCGCCGGCTGATGAAACCGCAAAGACCGCCAAAGCGACTGCGGAAAATCGGCGCCGGCTAACAGACACCGGAGCGGCGCATGACCCGGCGGTGATGGCCGAGGCCAACATGGCCGATTGTCGAGCCTGAGATCGTCAAGCAGGTGCGAGGTCCCAACCCCGCTGTGCGCTTTGTGATACTGCCACACGAGATGACAGCGCATCACAGGCGCCGCCTGGAGGCGACGCCAGTCATGCGCGTACTCACACCCACGTGCTAAGGCCAAGACGAAAGCGAGAACAGTTCCATGAACTTGCGCTGAAACATCGGCTGCTTCTCGAAGGTGATCGCATTCGGAAGTTGGCGACCAGCTCCTCCCGCGGCAGCAGCGACATGATCGGAACCACCGAGCGGCCTTGCGCAATGCGGAGCCAATTGAGATAACCTCGGGATTGCAAGGCAGCGGAATGACATTATTGGCGTCGAAAATACCAGATTCGCGGACAATGCAGTGCCTCGGTCGCGCTCGTTGTCAAAATTATCGCTGTCAGCTCGATCGCCTGGTGGCTCTACCGCCTCGCTCGGAAACGGCCCGCCGAGTTGCTCGTAACCGCCTCGGCCCCCTGCAGCGCGGTGGCCGGAAGTCGCCGCCCGCATTGTTCAAGGAACCGACTGATTTAAGGAAAACCCGACGAAGAGTTCCATGCATAGGTACACGGACATTCGGATGACAGCGTCGGTGTCGGCAAATCACTTCGCAGTTTTGAAAAAGCTGTTTCTCAGCAATCCGACCCACAGGCAACTTCGGCGTACTGTAAATGGACAACATCAGAGTGTATGAGGGACGGAAAGCAAGTTACTTCAAGAAAATTTCTGCGCTGCTCAGGAGAACCGAGCGGATCTCATAACGGTCAAGCGGAGTGTCGCAGCGTCTATGATGGCTGCCCCAAAAGAAGTTGGACGCTGACGGGCTTTTCGGAGTGGGTGCCGAACGAAAAAAGGTGGTCTGGTTTATCTCGGGAACGGACGACGATTCTGCCGAGCCTGTCGAAAATGCGTCGACTAGATTACTCAATCCGAAGGCCCGTAATGCGACAGGTTCGCGGCGAGGTATGACGCGTGAGATAGCCTGCCGGGTCCGCCGTTGTGCCCCATCGTGACGGGCCGCACGCTGAGCGGCATCACGGCCGCGCCGATGCTCCCGCCGGGCTGCCGAGCGGCGCGCCGCCGTGTGGCCACCCTCGGGTGGGACCTCGGCTCGGCCGGATCACAGCCCAGCAGCTCAAAGAGCACGAGACGGGGCTGCCGCCAGCGCTCCGTCGTGCCGTCGTCGTCAACGATCACCCGAAAGCGCACGCCCGCTTGCGGATCGCCGACATCGCCGAGGCCGCGCTCCATTGCTTACGACCATTGGACGCCCGCTTGGCAATGCCTCGGGCCCCTTCCGCCGCAACATCGGGCAAAATCATGGAAATTCGCGCGAATAGGTGCTGAACACGCGCCGCTGTCCAGGCCGGTCGTGGGAGTGGCGGCCGATCAACGCACGCGACGCCCGAGCGCCCACCGCCGCGGTTTTTGAGACTGCGCCGCAAACCCTTGGCTTGATCGCGATCGCAGCCGCACTCGCGGCTTTCGCCGTTGATCTGCGACCGTGCTGGATGTCCGCGAGGTTGATCACCATCCGGCTGGCACCCGGCCGCTAAGGGGGAGGCTTTGGCTCTTGGAGCTTGTTCCCCGAGTGGTCGCGCTCGATCAACCCTCGATTGCCGCCAGCGCCGATATCGAGCGCCGTATCATTAAGTTTCCGGCCGCCGAAACCATCCACCGGGGGTAACGTTGTTATCGCGCATCATCGCTCATGCTAGAGCCCGCGGCTTGCCGAGGTCTTGACGTGGTATGAAATAGGGGCGAACAGATGGGTCTTGCGCGGGCACTCTACGGTTGCGTATATGGCAGCTTTGCAATGCTGCTTATCGCTGGTACGGCGATTGCCCCAGCGGACATAACCACGGCTGGTACGGCGGCTGCCCCAGCAGACATAACCACGCCTTCAATCGGCACGAATTCGGTCGAGTCAGGTTCGATCGACAGGAGTGCCGTTGATAGCGTCGACGAGTGCATGGTGACGCAGATTTGCATCGACCGTTACCTCTGGTCGCTATACGAGCGAACACAAAAAATCGACACCATCAAGGTGCCGCAACAGATAAAGGTGAGCGTTAAACGGAAAGGCAAAACCAAGGTCGTCTCAAAAACGATCACCAAGCTCGTGGACGAGGATTTCTCCTGGAAGGATCCAGATGCCGCTAAAAGGGCCGGCATGTCTCCCGAGGATTATGTGATTGGGGGCATGGACCCGAATTTCAGGTTCACGCTCTATCATGCGTTGCGCTTGCTCGACGATGCCGGCCTAATGCCGGGTATAATGTGCGCGTTTCGTGACGACTACCGGCAAACCATCGCCACTGGCCTCAAGGCTCAAACCGACAGGTCGTATCATGGCGGAAGCTTCCGCGGCGGCTATGGTCACGGACTGGCGGTCGATATCGTGAGCGTAAAGGGCAAGACACGTGCGGAGCGATTGGCATCCAGTCAGGAATTGTGGCAATGGATCGATACCCACGAAAAAGAACTCGGAATCGGAAGACCATATCTCGATCGAGACCCACCACATGTCGCTCCTACCGATGGCGAGGAGTATGCTACTCACCGCCTCGAGCCAAATATGCAACGTGCTGAAGCGAAGGCCAAGAAGCCCTCGCGGCTCCCTCTCCACAACGATCACAGCCTGTCGAAGCGCGCAGGAGCGACAAGACCTTCAAAGCAGCAATCCAGACCACAAACTCATTCAATTTGATGGTTCCCTTGCGAGCGGGAACTTACCGGCCATCGGCTGTCCGCAGCACGACTGGCCGCGCGAGGTGGACGACCTCGTGGCCGAAGCGCTCGATCAATTCCAGGGTGGCAACGCCAACCTCCGGGAAGAACGCATCAATGTACGGGGCCCAAGAAGGGCGATGCGTATGAATGGCTCTCTACCTGCCGGCTGATCTGTTGATCCATTCTCAGCGATCGACTGGTTTGCCCAGCGATCGATCTAAGATGCCGCTTGACGCGAGCATCTTCGCGAGTTCGCGAAGGCTGCTGCGTGAACATCTGCGGTGGTTTGCCGGAAGCCGTTGATCGATTGATCAACGATCGGGTCGGGAGCAATCACCATGAACTCTCCGCACCGGCTGGGTGTCGGAAAGTTCGGGCCCGGCCATCAGCCAACGTACCGGTGAACCGGCACATCATCTCGGTACACAGATTCGCGAACGGCGAGGCCAGCCCGCGCGCGGCGCCGCCGCGATCCGTGCCGGCGAGAACGACGCCGGCACAGACAATGCCAATGCCGACCTCGCTGGCCCGCGTGACCGCAACCAGGACGCCGCGTCGGCATTCACTCCGCCGGTGGCGCCTAACAGGTCGGCGATGACCGCCACGATATAGCCCGCCAGGGGCGCCGCACAGGACCCGAAGTTGCCTAACAGCGGGGCTACGAGCCCAGGCCGCCCCCGACGACGCGAGAGCACCGAGAAACACGGCACGATCTTGCGGGAAGCACGCTACCGGAACCACGCTCATCGCAGCGCCGATGACAGATCATGCGGAACCAGCCCTTGCGCAACGACGCGCCGAGCTGCGGCTGACAGACGATCGCCGCCGAGGTGCCGGCCCAAAACGGGTTGTCGAGCTCGAGCCAGAAAGCGACATAGAGCGCGAGACAGACCGATGCCCACAGCCGCAGCCCGAAGGCTACCGTGGGAAACAGGCCTCCGGCGAGCCTCGTTAGGCGCCCGAGGACGGAGGCGCGCCACTTACTCTCGAAGGGCGCGGGCAAGTAAAATCGGGCTGGGCGAGCGAACTTGCGGTCCGGCGGTCACCGCTAGCGCGGACCAGCCCTGCGTTGTTCCGCTTTTCCCTACCAACCTACTCACCTCGGCGGGCCACAAGGCCGCGCTTGTTGAGAAAAAAGCGAACCGCAGTGATGTGATTTCGCCCTAGCCTGGCCCGGGTTTTCTCAACCAGGGTGTCTGCAATCCTCGGCACATTCTGCCGATCGACCTCCCGCAATGGAGGACCTGGTGGCCGTCAGATCGGCCTGTTTTAAGCGACACGCGCCTGTAGCCGGCCTCAAAAATCCGGCTTGTCCGCCACCGGCGTGCCATAGTCGATGCCGAACGGGTTAATATTGTTCTCGGAGCAGATGTCCTCCGACAGGGTCCGGTTCACACGATCGTACTGCCGCAGCGCCTGCCAGGGCTGGTTGAACGTGCCCGGGTCATCGATGGTCATGAGGATTTCCAGCTTCTTGCCATCCTCGATCAGCCGCCAGCGTTCCGTGACGTGCAGCTTATCGGTATGCGGCGTGCGATAATTGTCGAGGAACGTCTTGTCGTTGAGGCCGATGGTATCGACCACGAGCGTATCGCCCTCGTAATGGCCAACCGATTCTCCGTACCAGGAGGGTTTCGGACTGGCAGAATGAGACGAATTCAGTCGAATGTGCCGCGCTTCGCCGTTCCCGGAGAAGATCATCGTGACTTCGGCAGGCGATTGCAGGATGAACAGAGCGCCCCCGAGGAGTACGTCGAAGCCGGGAACGCCGGCAGGCTTGCATGAGGAACGCGCCGTGAAGGCGAACTTGCCTGCAAGCACCTCGTCGTTGTCCTTCTTCATCACGTCTTTCGCCCATTGCTTGAGATTGGGGTTGTTGATGTCGCTGATGCGTTGGGTCGGCTGTTGTCCGCTGACGCGGGATTCGTCATTCGAAATGTAGCGATGGGCCGGATCCTGACCGATCGGCTTTGGTGAGCCCGGAACCGGCAGGAGCGCTCCGATGCCGATACCGACCCAGGCCGTCTGGGCGGTGGGGGAGAAAACGGGCGGAGCGCTCGCCGCCACAGCCTGTTGTACGACCGCCGTCCCAGCGAGGCTCGCCAACAGCCCCAGCGGGAGCATCTGCCGCTTCCGGTAAGATTTGCCCATCGTTTCCTCCTCGATCGCGCCACAATTCGCTTCCAGGTCCACCCCTCCACCACGGCAGATCGCGATGCACTTTGCAAGCTAATCGGCAAGATCGCTGAATGCCCGCAAGGAATCAAATTCGCCGTTGGCGCTGCATCTGACCGCGGCTTGTCCCCCGATGGCTCGCGTGCCGACCGTATGCCGCCGAACCGTTAAGGCCAATTGAGAACTGCCCCCTGAATGATCCGGGTTTCCATGCGACCCCAACAGCGATAGGTTGACCACACCGGCACGCCACACGCCGACAGCCGCACTTTGAGAAAGCGCGATAGAGGGAGACAGGAGATGAAACGCCAAGCTCTGTTATTCAGCACCTTGACGCTGGTGACGCTCTGCTTGCCCGCGTTTGCGGCTGACGGTAGGTTGGATATGATGGAGGTTCGGTGGGGCAAGAACGCATTCAATTTCGAGGGAATGCCATCGGGTCCGCAACCATTGCGGAATTTGAGCCGGCTTCCCAATGGCAAGGCCAACGCCGGCCAGCTGGTCGGCGATTATAACAATCCGATTCTTACGCCCGAAGCGGCAACCGTCGTGAAGCAGAAAGGCGAGCTTGCCAGGGCCGGAAAGGGGTTCCCGAATGCGCAGGACCAGTGCCGGCCGATTGCGCCACCCTTCACTTTTGCGATGCAGCTTGGCTTTGAGATGTTACCGGCGACGAATGGCGATATCACCATTCTTTACGATCAGAACATGAATGTTCGGCACATTCGCATGAACGGCACACATCCGGTGAATGTGGTGCCGTCGTCCATGGGCGACTCGATCGGCCATTGGGAAGGCGATATTCTGGTGATCGATACCGTGGGAATCAAGACCGACGCTTTCACGTCGGTTGACCGCTTTGGCACGCCGCAGAGCGAGGTCATGCATGTGGTCGAACGCTACCGGCTGATCGACGGCGCATTGGCCACAGCCCAGATACAGAAATATGAGACCAGCGAGGGCACTGTCGGCGGCGGAGGCCGAGTGGCGGGTTACAATCCCGATATCAGTCTGAAGGGGTTGCAGCTCGAGGTGACAATGGAGGACCCAAAGGTGTTTACCGCGCCATTGACCGCCCGCGTCACCTACCGGCGCGTGATCTCCGCATGGCAGGAATCGGTCTGTGCCGACAACCCGACAGAGCACTATAAGGATGAGTGGATCGGCCTGCCCAAGGCAGACCATTTGGATTTTTGACCTGAGAACACGGTTACCTAAATGGGGTTGCTCTAGTAGTTCTTTTCAGGACGGAATCTAAGGAGCGGCCGGGTTCGCTAATGGAATGGTCGCGGCCGTGCTCCTGCAGCCGTGCTCCTGCCCTACCCGTTGTGATGCTGGGAGGGCTGGTGATCAAAGGAGCACAGCCACGTCCAACAGATCAAACCACCGTTGCCGCGACGGCATCATTGAGAAATGGCCGCCGATTGCCACCCAAAAGGAGCGGGTCCCGCTCATCGGAACCTCCACGCGGAAACCTCTGCCTTTAGGCATGGGGAGGAAGCGCGGGAATCGTTGTTGAAACAAAGCGAGTGAGCAATGAGGTTGGTCTCATTATTGCGCGAGTGGCGTACCCTTGTTGTTGTTGTTGGGATCATCTGCCTCGGCGTTGGTTTCTTCCTTGGCCGATTGACTGCCTCGGCTTCCCGGCCCCGCGATATGTCCTTTGACACAGAAACGTACCACACGTGTATGTACCTCTATCGTGATGTAGCGGGCTGTGCTGAGGTGATGAAGAGGCTCGCAGGCGACCACGCCGAAGCGAATTGATGGCCTGGTATGGTTCTGCGGGTACTCATGAGGTTGAGTGATGCGATTGGGCACGTTGACGGCTGGGCGGTCGCAGCCGCGAAAGCTGAAGACCTGAAGACGCAGCTCCGCGGCTTACATGCCGCCGCATCGGGAAAGCTTGCCTTCACTCGCCTGCAGGCACTTTCATTGAAGGTTGTGCACCGGGACAGTCGTCGGGATGGTCGCTGTCGGATCACCGGTTTTTGCACGCGGCAATCGCTGCTGAACGGTGCCCCGACAGGCAGCCGGTAGAGGCTGTGGTCCGCTACATTGAGGCAGCCGCAGGGGATGCAGGGGCCGTTGTGCCGGCCGTTCAGGCGTTGTTTGATACCTGCCTCATTGAGGCCATGGCACTGCAGCCTGCGGCTCAAGGTGATGTGCGTCGACACTGGTGCCGATCAGGCACGGCGGGATTGCAGCAGCCGTGCTTCGACTGGCCCTCAGACATTCCATCGGTTAGCAGAAATTGATCGGCCCTGAAACGGCGACCCGGTCGGGAGGGCGCTTCGGCTCTGGTCTTATGTTGGCCTCGCTCACGATTGGTCACCATTTCGCAATATCAGCTTTTGCAAGTTGCCAAGCGCCTATGGCGTCTGTTGATCGTGCGGGTCTACGGCTCGAGCCGCAGCGCCGGCGCCGGAACGCTTTGCGTCATCACGTTGATCACGGCCGGCTTGCCGCTGGCTACGGCCTTCGTGATCGCGCCGGGCAACTGGTCAATGGCGTCCACAAATTCACCATGACCTCCGAGCGCACGCGCGAGAAGGTCGTAGCGGGCCGGCAGCAGATCGCAGCCATGCATGCGGGTTTCTCCATAAAGACGGCGCTGGAGCTCACTCTCGGCGTTCCAGCGCGCATCATTGCCGATGACGACAACAAGGGGCAGCTGTCGGCGCACCGCAGTTTCGATTTCGGCCATGTGGAACCCGAATGTACCGTCCCCCATGATGGCGAATATCGGCGCCTCTCTGTCAAGCAGGCGCGCCGCCAATGCAAAGGGCAACCCCGCCCCAATGGCACCGGTGACGGAATTGATCAATCGCCGTGGTGCCTTGAGGAGAGACTGACCCCATTGCGCAAACTCGCCACCGTCGCAGATCAGAATGGTTTGCGGATCGCCGGACACCACAGGCTGAAGCGCGTTAAACACCTCGGTCGGATGGAGCTTGCCGGGCACCGTAGAGGCGAAATTTTTCCAACTACCCGGACGCTCGTCGAGTGCCGCACGCGCTTCGGCGAGCCACGCCGTGGGCCGCGGCGCGAGACGGCGGCCACGGGCAATCAGCATGCGGGCTGCCGGAATACTGTCGGCGACTGCACCGATCAACAGCCGTTGGCCTTTCTCTCGCGCCGCACGGGTGATCAGGCGTCCGTCGGGATCGATGGAGATGATCCGAACAACGGTGCTCGCCACTGGCGGCTCGGCCCAGCGCAAAGTGAAATCCAGCGCTTTGCCGAGAAGCACCATAAGATCGGCTTGCCGCAATATGTCCGCAAAGGCCCCGATGGTAGCGTCGCCCACGCCGCGCGGACTTTCCAGCACCACGGCAGGGACGCTGGTCACTTGTTCAAGTTCGGCGAGCAACGAACGCCCCTGGCGGCTGGATAGGTGCGGACCTGCGAGGACAACCGGCTTCGTCGCTGCCCGGATGGCCGAGAGGACAGCGTCGGCAACCCCCTCATGCAGTCCAACACCCGGTAGTTGGTGCGGTTTCGGCCAGGATATCCGGCTCGCACCCACGGTCGCATCAAGCAGATCCGACGGCAGGCTCAAATGCACGGGGCCCGGCCGTGCCGAGCGCGCGATGCTGATGGCGCGACCAATGTCTTCGGCCAGGCTGACAGTGGAAGCAGCCGTCCAGGACGCCTTGGTAACGGGCGCGGCGGTGGCGGTCTGGTCCAATTCCTGAAAGCCCCCCCGGCCGAGTTCCCATGTCGCCGCATGACCTGACAGCAGCACCATCGGACTCTCGGCGCCGAGCGCGGTAAACAGCGCGCCGATGCAATTCGCGTGTCCCGGCCCGCCGGTCACCATGGCGATACCGGGCTCACCGGTGAGCCGGCCCCAGGCGTCCGCCATATGCACCGCAGCGGCTTCGTGGCGCACGTGCACAAGGTCAATCGCGCTACCTAACGCGGCGTCGAACAGGCTCATGATATGGTTGCCCGACAGTGCGAACAGACGCTTGATGCCATGCTGTTCAAGCGCGCGAATGACAATGTCGGCACCTCGCAATATCTCCACGTGTGGTCGAACTCCACCTGGCTAAACGGTCAAGGCAGCGCCTCGATCATACCGGGGTCGGCAAATCAGTTACGCCTTCCGCCCTCTGATGCCCAGTGGAATGCCGCGATTTCGCGGCCCCCCGCTGCTGGATCTGACGTCGCGGCATGCGCGGATGGCGCTGCTGCGCTAGCTCCAGGCTTGTGGATCGTATTCGCGTTGAGTTTCGCAGGATAACTGGACACGGCATGCACGCCATGAAACCGACGCGATTGACCCGAGCGGACACGGCGATTTGGCAGGTGCTATTGATGCCGGGTCGGCTCAAACAGCTCCACCAGGTTCCCGGAAGGATCTCTGAGAAGAATTTGCGAGCCTCCGGGTCCGGTCACGATGTCATTGCGGAACTGCACGCCCGCGGCACGCAATCGTGCGACCTCGCCCGGAAGATCATCGACAATAAGATGGACGCGGTTCCAGCCACCAGCTTCGGGGCGAGCGCCATCAGGCATGGGCCGCCCGGCTGAGCTGGTCGGTCCGCTCAGCAATAGCCGCAGCGATCCAAGCGTTACGTCTGCGAACGCAGGTGCGGCGTTTGAGAGAACAGTGAAGCCAAGATATTTCGTATACCACGAGATTGCAGCATCGATGTCGTGGACCATGTAGCGGACATTTACCGTTGTTGGCGATGCAACTGGCATGAATCTCTCCAAGCAACGCTTCCTGAAGACGGGAACACCGGCAAGGCGTTGCACTTGTCAATGCTCGACGTAACCCTGTAGCCAGACGAGAATTTGCGGCCAGCCCTTATGTGCCTGCAAGCCTTCAGGCGTGAGACCCGAATGCGTGAGGCGAACGGTTGTGAACCCGTCCTTTTCGGTCAGATCGAAGCGTACCAGCGTTTCCGTCGGATTTTGCTGCCAGTCCGGTAGCCAGGTGAAGGCAAGCACGTGGGGCGGCTCGATCGTTCGATATTCTCCTTTGAGGGTGAAAGGCCTGCCGAAGCCGGTGCCGCTCATCCTCCATTTGCCGCCAACCCGCAGATCGGACTCAACATACGTGGTCTGAAAACGGTCTTCAGAGCCCCACCACTCCTTGCGCTGCTCGGGATTGGTCAGCGCCTCAAAGATGCGTTTGGCTGGCGCTCTGATTGTTATTTCCTGAATGACGGTTTCGTCCGCACCACTTGTCTTCATCGCTCGTCCTCGACATAGCGTTTCAGGCTTTGCAGGGTCTTGCCCCAGTATGCCTCGTAGTCGCTAATCCAATCGCTCACCGCGCGCAGCGGCTCGGCATTGAGCGCGCAGATCCGCACAGTGCCTCTGTGCGTCGTGGCGACCAGACCGACCGCACGCAGCATGCGTAGATGCTTGGAAATGGCCGGCCGACTCGTGCGGAAGTTTGCGGCGATCTCGCCGACGCTGTAGGGGCGGCCGCGCAGCATTCCGAGAATCTCGCGCCGCGTCGGATCTGCGATCGCCCGAAAGACCGCCTCATGGCGCTTGCGGTTTAATGTAACCATTTGGTTATAGTAACCGGATGGTTACGAATGTCAAGCAAGTCCGGGTGCCTCAGGACTGGCGCGAACATCGCGACTAATGCTTCCTGTCGAACGTGAGGGCTAATCGCGGGCATTAGCATGAACTATCGGCCTTTCCTTCCAGCCCGAATTGATGCGAACGATGGCCCGAGGACGTCGAACTGTTGGCGGATCGAGAGTGCGAAAGCTAGGCACCGCCCGCGCCACCCAATTGGGCGGGCCCCCGAGGAAGTTGGTTTTGCCATGCCCGGTCACGTCGCGCTACAGAGACGCAGACACCGGCACTAAGGAGAGACGCCATGCGGATGGAGGCGATTGCGGTGGGGACCAATCCGCCTCACGAAGTCTGTTCCAAGCAGCGCTCAAGTATGCGCAACGCCATCCTATACATTTTATTACCGTCGATCGCGGGGCCGTCCAGGACGACACTCCATGGACCCAGAGCGCGACGCTCTCGACGCTCAATCCCGGGGATAGGATCGTCGTTAGCGTGCGCGGCGGATTCGGCCCAGTGACAGTGGTCGGCGGCGATTCAGTCACGATCTCCGACGCGACCATGCAAGGATCGAGCGCAATCGCGGTGCTGTTCATCTCCCGCCGCCACTCAATCGCGGATCGCGTGCGCGTGATGCCGAGGCCGAACTCCGGCCTCATTGCCTCCAACGCGGACGGCATTCACTTTTCGAGCTCCGGGCCGGACAACCACATACGCCACAGCTTCGTCACGCGCAGCCTCGACGATGCACTCGCGATCGACTCGCGCGATATGCCACTGTCGTGAGCCAGACTGGACCCAGGCAGCTGACGGTCGACCGAACCGCCTTCCTTCGCTTTCCCAACGACAACCAAGTCACGTTCGTCGATCCTGTCTCCGCCGCGGAATCACCGAGCGCAACGATCGTATCGCAGACGCCGCCGGACTCGATCACCCCCGTGTTCAACGGCCCGGTAAGCCTCACCTTCGACCGCGATCTGGCGGCCCTTAATCCGGGTTTTGGCATCGCCCTCGCCACCTCGAGTGCCCGCGGCGCGGGGTCGAGCATCGAAGACAATGTCGTCAAAGACATTGTCTTCGGCCGAGGTGTCTGGATTGCCGGGGTCAACGGCGTTGCGATTAACCACATCGGCCACACCAGCAACGGCGGCATCGTGGTGGCGCAAGATACCACGTTTTATCCGACACCGGCCGCACACGATATAATCGTTAGCGACAATATCGTCCATGGCAGTCTCGGCCCGATGGCTTCCGGCACCGGCACGCAAATCGCCGTCGGTGCCATCATCGTTGAGTCGACCAATGACAAGAACCTCTTCCCCGGCCTCGGCGCCGAATACGAACGTTTCCATTGAGCGCAATCGTGTGGTCGATTCCGGACGCTCAGGAATTTGGGTGGGCGAACTCGATGGCGGCACGATTAGCGATAATGTCATCAACAAGTGGGACCGGCATCCGGAGCTTCCGCTCTTCGGCGTCAATCCGCAAGTGCGTGCACAATTGCGGCAGGATTTCACCCAGATGCGAACTAGGATGGCGTCCTGGCAGTCATGACAGGGACGTCGAAGCAGGCGCCCTACGCATCAGAAGCACGGTCGCACCTCCGAGATGCAGTCTCTTGAGATCGTTTGGAGCAACGATCTCTGGGAGTTTTGCGGCAGAAGGGTGATGACGAACGGCCGGTGCGACGACCCTCCCAGGCCAACCTGACGCCTCGGGCTGGCCCTACTCCCCGGAAGCTTCAGTGCATTATTCAAACCGGAATGTGGGGCATCGCAGTTTTTGGCCTACGCCCGCGTTCGCTCATTGTTGTTGAGCGCTTTAGGCTCAAGAACTTTAGCCGTTGGACCGCCAACGTGGTAGCCTCAGACTGTCCGTTGTTGCCCCGGGTGCGCCGTTGCGGAGCGATTCGACAGTGCCAAACCGGCGCCCACTTTTTCTTTCGGTGGCGCACGCTTACAGTCGGAGCGAGAGGAGCGGCCATGCCCGTCCGGATCATTGGAATGATCGGCGTGACGCCACCCAGCGGTGATGCCAGCTTACATGTCATTGAAGGGAGCTTGTCGCCGGGTTATCTGGCTCAATTTGCTTGCGCGCATGATGCGGCGGGTTTCGATATGGCGCTCGTGGGTTATTCATCATCCTCAGCGGAGGGGTTTTTGGTCGCCCTGTACGCGGCGATGCATACCGAACGGCTCGGCTATCTCGTAGCGCATCGGCCCGGTTTTGTTGCTCCGACCTTGCTCGCGCGCAAGATCGCCACGTTCGATCATTTGACGGGTGGCAGGCTTGCCGTCCACATCATCGTCGGCAAATCGGACGATGAGCAGCACGGAGATGGGGATTTCAGCGCGAAGGACGAGCGCTACCGACGGGCGGCGGAATACGTGGAATTGATGAAGCTCGTCTGGTCGAACGATCGGCCGTTCGATTTTTCGGGCGAGTTCTATCGCGTTAGAGGCGCGCATTCCGATGTTCGTCCACTGCAAAAGCCGCATCCTCTCCTGTTCTTTGGCGGCGCCTCGGCCGGCGCACTCGATATGGGCGTGAGGCTTTGTGACGTCTACGCGATCTATGCAGAGCCGCTCGCGCCGATGCGCGAGCGCATCGAGCGGTTTCGCGCGCAAGCAGCTTCTCTCGGGCGGGTGCTGGGCTTCAATGTTTCGGTTCGGCCGATCATTGCGGAGAGCGAGGGGGCCGCGTGGGACAAGGCAAATCGCATCCTTGCGACAATCAATGGGAAAAAGGGCTGGAGCCGACAGGAACAAGCGACCGGCCCGGTCGACAATGCCGGCAAGCGGCTTATGCGCTTTGCTTTGGAGAGCGACGTTCATGATGAACGTCTGTGGATGCCGATCGCCCGGGCAACCGGTGCGCTCGGCAATACGTCGTGCCTTGTCGGGACCCCAGAACAGGTCGCCGAAGCCATCCTAAAATACTATCGACTTGGTGTGGATTCGTTCCTGATCCGTGGCTTTGACCCGTTGAATGACGC
>JASHRR010000103.1 GCA_030037185.1 Xanthobacteraceae bacterium
TTCTTGGCATTGACGGCGCCGACCCACTCAGCCGGCGGCGATGGCCAGTTGCTGCCCATGCCCTCCAGAAGCGCCGATACGCAGGAGCCGATGTCGCCCACCACGGGCGCGACGATCTCGACGTTTGAGTCGATCTCCCTCGGCTCGATGTCGATCTGGATGAACTTTTTCGCCTGGGGCGCACCCCAGGTTTTGCCCTTGCCGTGCGACAGCAGCCAGTTGAGGCGGGCGCCGATCAGCATCACCACGTCGGCGTCTCTGAGCACCGTGGAGCGCGCCGCACCCGCCGACAGCGGATGGGTGTCAGGCAACAGACCCTTGGCCATGCTCATCGGCAGGAACGGAATGCCGCTCTTCTCGACCAGGGCGCGGATATCGTCATCGGCCTGCGCATAGGCGGCGCCCTTGCCGAGGATGATCAGCGGGCGGTTGGCGCTGACGAGGACATCGAGCGCCCGCTTGACCGCGGCCGGGGCCGGAATCTGGGCCGGCGCCGGATCAACGACCTTGACCAGCGATCGCGCGCCCGCCTGCCCATCCATCACCTGAGAGAACAGTTTTGCCGGCAGGTCGAGATAGACGCCGCCGGGGCGGCCGCAAACCGCCGCGCGGATCGCGCGCGCCACCCCAATGCCGATGTCTGCGGCATTGAGCACGCGAAAGGCCGCCTTGCAGAGCGGTTTGGCGATGGCCAGTTGGTCCATCTCTTCGTAGTCGCCCTGCTGCAGGTCGACGATCTCGCGCTCGGACGAGCCTGAGATCAGGATCATCGGGAAGCAATTGGTGGTGGCGTTGGCGAGCGCCGTCAGGCCGTTGAGAAAGCCGGGGGCCGATACGGTCAGGCAGATGCCGGGCTTTTTCGTCAGGAAGCCGGCGATTGCCGCCGCGTAGCCGGCGTTCTGCTCGTGCCTGAACGAGATGACACGCAGGCCGGCGGCCTGTGCCATGCGGCCCAAATCGGTGATCGGGATGCCGGGCACGCCGTAGACGGTGGTGATGCCGTTGAGCTTGAGCGCGTCGATGACGAGTTGGAAGCCATCCGTCAGCTCCCGTTCTGCTTGGGCCGCGGGCTCCGCCGTCTTTATCGCTGCTTCAGCCATAGGAGACCTCCCTGATGCCGTTTCTTACTCTTCTAGCCGAGATAGTCAGCGTGCTGAGCCACGTGCGCGGCGAGCCCGAGGGCGTGATCGCGAACAAGAGCCTCGGCCCGGCCGGTGTCGCGCGCCTCGATCGCCTGAATGATGTTCATGTGGTCGCGGATCGAACGGTCGGCGCGGTCGCTTTCGCCGATCGTCTTGCGGCGGATCATCCGCATGTGGGCAAACAGATTCTCAGCAAGGTCGATCAGCACGCGGTTGCGGCTCATGCGGATGATGGTCTGGTGGAATTCGATGTTAACTTGAGAGTATTCGTCGAGATTGGCGTGCAGACTGCCATTCTCGAAGGTCGCGAACATGGCACGCAGCCTGGCGATCTCCTGCTCCGAGGCGCCCGTTGTGATCAGCCGCGCCGCCATGCTTTCCAGCGCCGCCCAGGCGGTGATCAGCTCGATCACTTCCGCCTTGGTCTTGCGCACCACATAGATGCCGCGTCGCGGCACCGAACGCACGAAACCCTCCCGTTCCAGTTGCGCCATGGCTTCGCGGACCGGGGTGCGGCTAATGCCGAGATCGCTCGCCAGTCTGCGCTCGTCGAGACGGATCTCGCCGGGCCGGTCATAGATATCGAGACCGAGAATAACGTCCTTGAGCGCCGCATAGGCGCGGTCCGCGAAAGTGGAGGTATCTTCCAACCGCGCAACCGCCAAGCGCGAGGCTGCAACGGCAGTTCGAGCGCGTTGAGGGAAGCCGGTCATGAATGCGATGCGCCAACCCGAACGATAGGAACTCCCTTCTATAATACAGTATACCACGGCAGCGCAAGCAAATGCCCTGGCGGCGGGCGCCGCAGCCCGCGACGCCCCGCCTCGAGCGCCTTACATCAGCTCTTGTCCATCAAATGCGCCCGCATGGGACGCAGCACCAAGACGGCTAACCCCACCACTGCGAGATTCATGATCGTTGCCACCAGAAACACCATCTGCCAGCTTCCGGTGGCGTCTTTGATCAGGTTGGCAATCGGCACCAGAAAGCCGGAAGTGCCCTTTGCGGTGTAGAGCATGCTGAGATTGACGGTGGCGAATTTCGGCCCGAACGTATCGGTGCAGGTCGACGGAAACAGGCTGAATATCTCACCCCAGGTGAGGAAGATGAGCGCTGCGAACACCACGAACGCCCACGGCGCAGTGCCCAGAGCTCCGAGCAGCCAATAGGAGACGCCGCCCAAGGCGAACGCGATCGCCATCGTGTATTCGCGACCGATGTTGTCGGATACCCAGCCGAACAACGGGCGGGCAGAGCCGTTGGCGACGTTGTCGACGATGAGGGCGAGCGTGATGGTTGTAGCGCCGAAGAGAATGACGGTATCTCCGACATTGAAGTCTTTGGCGATCGGCGCGACCTGCGCGGTCGCCATCAATCCGCTTGCCGAGACCATCACGAACATCAGGTAGAGCAGCCAGAACACCGGCTGCTTGAGGACCTCAACGGGTTCATAGCTGCGCTTGGACTGCTGCACCTTGGGGGCCGCGGTGGACGGAATCTCGCCGGGCGACGGCGCCCTGAGCAGCCACGCCAGGATGAATACAACGGCGCCCTGGAACACGCCGAACCAAAGGAAGGCCGCTTGATAACCGCTGTTGGCGATCACATAGCGGATCGGAATAACGGTCACGGCGGCGCCTGCCCCGTAGCCGGCGGCGGTGAGACCGACCGCGAGCCCGCGCCGGTCGGGAAACCACTTCACCGCATGGCCGACGCTTGTGGCATACACCGCGCCGCCGCCAATGCCGCCGATCACGGCGCCGACATAAAGCATGGTCAGGGTATCGGCGACGGAGTTGATGACCCATCCGATCGCTACCATTATGCCGCCGAACGCCACCATCGTTTTTGGCCCGCGGTGCGGACCCAGCACGTCGACGATCCACCCCTCGATCGGCGTCAGCCACGTCTCAAGGGCGATGAAGATGCTAAACGCCAGCTGGATCGCCGCGCCGGTCCAGGCGGGGTGGGCGTCCTTGAGCGGATTTACGAACAGCGTCCAACCGTATTGCAGGTTGGCGATCATGATCATGCAGATGATGACGGACAACAGTTGCGTCCATCGCACGGTCGTCGACGCCTGCGCACCGACTCCGACTGTGCTGGCAACGGTCATTGTTCCTCCCCCAATCTTTGTTGGTGCCTGGTTTTTCTTCGGGGTCGTCGGCATGGGCGACCGCGATGAAACGTCGGGCGCGCGCGAACTCCGCTCGAGGTAGGCGGCATTACAAACCAGCATCGATTACGAGTCAAACCGCGCCACCAATGCCTTCGCCAAATTGACGCGCGCGGCGGTCGGCGAATGGGTCTGCTTGACGATGGCTGTCGATTGGCGCCGCCGGCGGCACCCGCCAGCAGCAATCGCTTGATCGCAACGGATTGCAATGCCAAACAGCCCGGTGCTTGCTGCCCGCCGCAAGTGCCCCGAGAACCGCGCTCGACATGATCGCGCCGGCGCGGCCCAAGCACGTGGGCATCGGGCAGCCCCAGCCAACGCTGGCGCAAGGCGGAGCGCAATGAACGTTACCATCCTCGACGATTACCATGACACCGTGCGGACCCTGGCGTGTTTCCGTCAGCTCGACGGCCATCACGTCACCATCTGGAACGATCACATCCAGGATGTCGATCGGCTGGCGGCGCGCCTTTCCGACACCGAAGCGTTGGTGCTCATCCGCGAACGCACCGCAATCCGCACGCCGCTGCTGATGCGCCTGCCCCGGCTCAAGCTCATCAGTCAGCGCAGCGTGTATCCGCATATCGACATCGATACCTGCACGCGGCTCGGCATCGTGGTGTCTTCGAGCCAGCATGCGGACACGCCGTCGTTCGCCACCGCCGAGCTGACCTGGGGATTGATCATCGCGGCGATGCGCCAGATCCCCCGGCAGATGGCGGCACTCAAGGCCGGCAAGTGGCAGATCGGTGTCGGCACCACGCTGCGCCACAAGACGCTCGGCGTCTACGGCTACGGCCGCATCGGCTCCGCGGTGGCGGGCTATGGCAAGGCCTTCGGAATGCATGTTGTGGTGTGGGCGCGCGAAGTCACAATGCTGCGGGCGCGTGCCGACGGCTACGAGACCGCCGCCAGCAAAGCGGCGTTCTTCGAGCAAGGCGACGTGATCAGCTTGCATATGCGGCTCGTCGATGCGACGCGCGGCATCGTCACCCGCGCCGACCTCGCTCGCATGAAGCCAACCGCCCTCCTGGTCAACACCAGCCGGGCGACGCTGATCGAGCCGGGCGCCCTGGTGATGGCGCTGCGCGCCGGCCGTCCCGGTATGGCGGCGGTCGACGTCTATGAAGAGGAGCCGCTGCGCGACACCGAGCATCCCCTGCTCGCGATGGATAACGTCGTCTGCACGCCGCATCTCGGCTTCGTATCGCGTGACGAATTTGAACTTCAGTTCGCCGACATCTTCGAGCAGATTCAGGCCTATGCGGCGGGGGCGCCGATCAACGTCGTAAACCCGGAGGTATTGAAGGTGCGAAGGTGAACGATTTTTGCCGTCGCCTTGGTTGCAATCGCGCCGCGTCGTCGGCAAGCTTGTCGCCGCGACCCCGCATTGTGAGCCGGGGCAGCACCATCGCGGTGGCAGACGGGCGCTGCCCCGGTCAGGGAGAACGCGGGGCGCGCCCAAAGCCGATCACAAATCCGCTCTCGTCGACGAACAGCCGCGGGTACTGCATTCTCACGCGGCAGAACTTGGGGGAAACAATGACCCGTCATGCCTGTTGGCTCGTTGCCGCGGTTGCGCTCGTTACCGTGTTTGCAGACGCGATTTGCCCGCCGTCTGCCGCCGCCGCCGACCTCAAGGTGATCTCCGCCGGTGCCGTTCGCGGTCTCATCGCCGAGATCATCGACGACTATTCGCACCAGACCGGTCAGAAATTCGACTTCACCATCGGCACCACCGGCCAGTTGCGCAACATCATCGCCTCCGGCCAGCATGCCGACCTGATCATCGTATCGGCCCCGCTGATGGGCGAACTGGAGAAGACCGGCAAGCTGACGCCCGGCAGCCGCGCCGAGCTCGGACGCGTCGGCATCGGCGTCGCGGTCCGCGACGGGGCGAGCGCGCCCGACGTGTCGACGCCCGAGGCGTTGAAAAAGGCGCTGATCGAGGCGCGATCCGTCGCCTACACCAACCCCGCCGAGGGCGGCACCTCGGGCATCTACTTTGCGGGCGTCGCCGAGCGCTTCGGCATCGGCGATGAAATCAAGCACAAGGCGGTGATGACCCGCGGCGGCCGCGAAGCCGCAATCGAGGTCGCCGAAGGCCGCGCCGAGCTTGCGATCGTGTTCATGAGCGAGGCTGCGGCCGTCAAGGGCGTGAGGCTCGCCGGCCCCTTGCCGCCGGCGCTGCAGGACTATTCGGCCTACGCCGCCGCCATCCCCGCAAGCAGCACCGACCCGGCCGCGGCGCGCGCGTTCATCGCCGCCCTGACGTCGACCGCGATGGCGGAGCGCTGGCGGCGCAACGGCTTCGAGCCGCCAAAGTGAGTGGGCGGCCGCGTCAGCGAGATTGATGGTCGGCTAATGTGCGCGTGAGACGGCATGCCTGCCAGAGAGTTCCTGCGAAGCCATTGGCCTGCAGTCACCATCGCGGTGACCGCCGGCGCCATCGCGGGCGCGGCGGTGGTCATGCTGGCCGGCCTGCCGCCGCGCACGATCGTGATGGCGACCGGCGGCGTCGGCGGCGCCTATTACGAGTTCGGCAACCGCTACCGCGCCGAGCTCGCGCGCGCCAATGTCGAGCTGCGGGTAATGCAGACGGCGGGCTCGCCCGAGAACCTCGCCCTGCTGCGCAACCCGCGCTCGGGAGTGAGTGTCGCGCTCGTCCAGGGCGGTACCATCAAGCCTGAGGATTCCCTCGAACTCGAGGCGCTCGGCACGGTTTTCTACGAGCCGTTGTGGTTATTCCGCCGGCGCGACGTCGACGGCGCGGGGCTCGACGCTCTGCGCGGCAGGAAGATCGCGGTTGGGCCCGACCGCAGCGGAACGCAGGCGCTCGCCGTCGAACTGCTCAGGCGACACGGCATCGACCACGACGTCAGCGCGTTGCTGCCGCTTGCGGCCCGAGAGGCCGGTGACCGGCTGCTGGCAGGAGACATCGATGCCGCCTTTATGGTGGCCTCCTGGGATGCGGCCGATGTCGAGCGGCTGCTCGCCTCAAAGGACATCGAGCTGTCGGGCTACCCGCAAGCGGATGCCTATGTGGCGCTCTATCCGTTTCTCAACAAGGTGGTGGTGCCCAGAGGGGTGAGAGATCTGGCGAACGACCAGCCGCCGGTCGATGTGGTGCTGGTGGCGCCGCGGGCGGCGCTGGTGGTGCGCAAGGATCTGCATCCGGCGATTCAGATGCTGCTGCTCAACGCCGCCGAGCAGATCCACGCGGCGCCGGGCATATTTCAACGCGCCAACGAATTTCCCGCCGCCGAAGCCTATGGGCTGCCGTTGAGCGACGAGGCGCTGCGGTTCTATAAGTCGGGCCCGCCGTTCCTGCACAACTATCTTCCCTTCTGGGTCGCTGAGCTGATCGGCAAGCTGATCATCCTGCTCATTCCGATCCTCGGCGTGCTCTACCCGATGATGCGATTTCTGCCCGTCCTCTACGATTGGACGATGCGGCGCAAGATTTCGCGCCTGTACGGCGAGTTGCGGTTCCTGGAGGAGGAGCTCGAAACCCTCAGCGGCAAAAACGCTGCCGGCAAAATCGCCATCCAGCTGGAACAGCTTGAACAACAGGCAAACCGTCTCAAAGTGCCGGTCGCCTATGCCAGCATGCTGTATATGTTGCGGCTGCATATTGACCTCGTGCGCGGCGGCTTGACGAGGCATGCCGGCAAGGCGGCTGAGTGACGACTCCCGACGGCGAAATCCGGGCGCTTTACGGCGCGTCTTGGTAAACCATCCCGCACCGGAACGCAGGGCCCTCGAGGGTGAGGTTCTCTCTTGTCGCAGACCGCCATGCTGGCCACGGCGACAGCCATCACCGACCGCGCGATGTTTCATCCGCGATCCGATTTGACCCGATGGCGAGCATGTCATGGTGGTGTGCAGACGGCGGCGACCGGCAAGACGTCCTTGCGCATGGCGTCGGTGCTCGCAGGCTGCGGGCGGTACCGATAAGGCAGCGGTGGTTTTGCGATTCGCGCAAGCTGTCCGGCCGCGACTGCAATGCGTTTAGGCGTCCAACTCCCGGTAATGCCGGAAGATGCCCTGCTGGTTGAAGGCAATCCGCCGTTCTGAGGCGAGATAGGCGCTGAGGCGGGGACGGCCGGCGATGCGCTGGTGCACTGCGACGACACGGGGGATCTTCTTCTCCAGGCGCGCCATCGCGTTGGGAAAGGCGTACCGGAGGCCCGCGACGACCTGGAAAAGCGACAGATCCGCATAGGTCAATCTGCGGCCGAGCAGATAGCCACCCCCGCTCGTCTCCAGGACGCCTTCGAAATAGCGCAGGAACTTCGGCGCCCGGTGTTGCAGGAAATCGGCCGCACGCCGTTTTGCCGCGTGGCGCTGGTCCTGGTAATAAAGTCCGCTGGCAATCGGGTGATGGGTATCGTGAACCTCCGCTACCAGGTCGGCGATGGTGAGCTGCAATTGATGCGTCCACAGGCGTCCCGCATCGCTGCGCGGCGCGAGCCCGTGGCGGGTGCCAAGGAAGAGGAGGATATTTGCCGTCTGCCCGATGATAAGCTCGCCGCTTTTCAGGAACGGCGGCGCGAATGGAGGATGCTTGACGCGCTTGCCGTCGAGCAGCGTCATCAGCGCGGGCACGCCGCCGCCTCTGCCGGGGCTGCGCGCGACATCGGCATAGCTCTGCCCGAGCTCCTCAAGCGCGAGGCGGACGAACTCGCCGCGTCCCTGGATGGTGGGCCAATAATATAATTCATATGGCATTGCGATCAGCCTGCTCGTCGCGTGTTTAAAGGGTGCTCAGCTCCTGCGGAGCGCCGGGCGATGCGCGCGGTTTTTAAAGGACCACCAGCGGCGGAACCTGCGGCCATTTAATGCCCGTTTCGCGGCGGATACGGTCGATTTTTGAACGCGGTGTTCGACACCGTCGGCAAACGAATCCGCTCGCGCCCCGCCGCAACCGTGTGAAGAGAGCGCTGTCATGAACTTTTCCCGGCGAGCGCCGACACCAGCACGCCGATATCGGTGAGTTTTTCGCAGCCGAGCACCAGCTCGACGATCCGCTCGGCCTGCCGGTCGCTTAAGGTGCGGCGCGCCAGCTTGCGGAATTTGTCGACCACGTCAGCCTCACTGGCGAACTTGTGCTCGCTGCCGCGCGGCGCCTCCACCGTCTCGCTGGCGAGCGAGCCGTCCGTAAACGCGATTTCGACCCGCACCAGATGCCGCAGCTTGGCGCCGCGCGCCGTGATGGCGGGATCGTGCACCACCGCGACCTTGGCGGCGAGCGCCAGGCGGCGCGGGTCAGTTACCGCCGCTTCGGAGAACTGATCGACAAAGACGTCGCCCTCGGCCAAGAGGGTGGCGACGCAGAACGGCAGGTTCATCTGCGCCGCGGTCAGTCCCTGCGGCCGGTACGGCCAGCCGACGTGATCGACGGTCGCCTGCGAGCCATGGACGGTGATGTTGGCGACGTCATCGGCGGTGAAGCGGCGCCGCGCCGCAATCATGCGAATCGCATCGAGCGTGGTGTGGTTGCTGCCGACGCATGCGTAGAATTTAAGGGCGACGCCGAGCGTTTCGAACCGCTCGCCGAGCCCGGCAGTCAGCTCCGCCAGGTTGAAACGATCTTGCGAGCGCGAGAACGTGCTGCAGAACCCCCCATAGGGGCTCTCCAACACGTCGACGATCCCGGTGAACCCGGCTTCTGCCAGCAGGGCGCCGTAAAGCCCGCTCTGCGCGGCGCGGCCTGCGTGCATGCGTTTGACCATGGCGCCGTATTGCGCCGCCATCAGGCCGGCGGCCTGGGTGCCGGCGATGCCAAGCGCATGCACGGCCCGATCGGCCGACAGCCGCAAGGCGGCGCCGGCGCCCGCCGCGGCCGCGAACACCCCGACGGTCGCCCCCGAATGCCAGCCCTGGCCGATATGTTGCGGTCCCATGCACAGGCCGACGCGCGGTCCGATCTCGTAGCCGGCGACCGCCGCGCGCACAACATCCTGTCCGCTCATGCCCGAGCGCAGCTCGGCCACCGCGATCAGCGCCGGCAGCGTCACGGCGCCCACGTGCAGCACGCCCGCCCGGTGGACATCGTCAAGCTCGAAGCTCTGGACCAGCGTCCCGTTGACGAGCGCCGCATGGGGGGCGGACAAACGCCGGCCGGTACCCCAGACCGCGCAGGCCCTGGTGTGGTCGAGCCCGCCGAGCGTCGCCAGCAGAATCCGGCTCCATGGCAGCTCTGCGCCATAGAGCGCGCAGCCGAGCGAATCGAGGATCAACAGCTTGATGCGGGCGATCACCTCGGCCGGAATGCGCTCATAGGTCAGGCCGGCGACGAACTGCGCGATGCCTTTGGTGTAAGGGTTGTCGCCGCTGGGCGTGTGGCTCATGCGCGGTAGCGCCGGTCGCGGGCGAGGTAGCCGGCCGTATCAACGACCGCTTCGCGTTCCTTGAATGACGCCATGTCATCGATCATGGCGGCGGCGCTGCCGTCGCGCGCGATCGCCGCCAGCACCCGCTGCATCGCCCTGATGGCGGCGCGCTGGGTATCGCTCGGAATGATCACCACGTGGTACCCCAGCTCCTGCAGCCGCGACACCCCCAGTAACGGTGTCTTACCGCCATGGAACATGTTGATGAGCTTGTAGCCGGGCAGGCGCGTTGCGATGTCGGCGATCTCATCCTCGGTGGTCGGCGCCTCGACAAAGATCATGTCGGCGCCGGCCTCGAGATAGGCGGCGGCGCGCTCGAGGGCCGCCGCGTAGCCTTCCACCGCAATCGCGTCGGTGCGGCCGATAACGACGAAATCGGGATCATGCAACGCGTCGCGTACGGCATTCAGCCGCTGCACCATCTCGGCTGTCGGCACCAGCGCCTTGTCGTCATAATGGCCGCATTTCTTGGGGAATGCCTGGTCCTCCAGATGGAACGCCGCCACCCCCGCACGCTCGAAGGCGCGCGCTGCACGCTGCGCCGTGAGCGCGTTGCCGTAACCGGTATCGGCGTCCGCGATCACCGGCACCCCGACCGCCTCGACGATTTCGGCGAGCCGGCGGACGATTTCGTCCGGCGTCATCAGGCCGATGTCGGGCACGCCGGTCGAACGTGCGATGGCGCCGCCGCTGGCATAGGCGGCCGGAAAACCGGCCTGCTCCACAAGACGCGCCGACAGCCCGTCGAAGGCGCCGGGCGCGACCACGATGGCACCGCCCAGCATGGATCTGAATTTGGTGGTGGCGCGCACGCTGAGGTGTCTCCGCTGTTGGGGCGACTGGCGCCGGGTTTGGCTTGCGGCGCGACCCTAGCATAGCCCGGCGGCGCAACGGCAGACCGCATCCAATCGCGCACCACTGGGCCGAGCCCCGCAGCCTCACCGCAGCGACGAGCCGCCGGGTATTCTCAATTCTGTCAGATTGGCCACAAACGCCCGTTCGTCATCGAGGCATCTTAAATCGAGAATCAGGCCGTCGTTGGCGATGCGGCCGATCACCGGCGTCGGCAGACGGCGCAGCGAAGCCGCGAGCTCGGCGAGCACTCGCCCGGCGCCGCGCCGCACGGTGCAACGAATCGTCAGCCCGGCGCTGGCAATGGTGTGGCGGGGCAGTGCGCCGGAGCCGATCTCGCTATCGCATGCCACGACATCAACCGCAAAGCCGCCGCCAAGCCGTTGTTGCAGAGCCGGCCGCAACCGGGACGCCACCCCGGCAATGTCCGCGGCCGGGCGCGTCAAAAGGCGCAGCGTCGGCAGCCGCGCGGTCAGCCGGCCGGGATCGCGATAGAGCTTGAGCGTCGCTTCCAGTGCCCCAAGGCGCGCCTTGTCGATGCGCAGCGCGCGCTTCAACGGATTCCTGTTGATGCGCGACACCAAATCGGCGCGTCCGACGATGAATCCGGCTTGCGGGCCTCCCAGCAGCTTGTCGCCCGAGAACGTCACAAGATCGGCCGCCGCCACCGCCTGCGCAACCGTCGGCTCGTGGGGAAGGCCGAAGCGGACGAGATCAATGAGGGTGCCGGAGCCGAGATCATCGACCACAGGCACGCCGTGACGGTGCGCCAGCGGGGCGAGCGAAGCGGCCGCAACCTGCGCCGTAAACCCCTCAATGCGGTAGTTCGAGGGATGGACCTTCAGCACCACGCCGGTCTTCGGCCCCAGCGCTTGGGCATAGTCCTTGAGGTGGGTGCGGTTCGTGGTGCCGACCTCAACCAGCCTGGCGCCGGCGCGGCTCATGATCTCCGGCATGCGGAAAGCGCCGCCGATCTCGATCAACTCGCCGCGCGATACGATCGCCTCACGACCCCTGGCGAGCGTGTTGAGGACCAGGAGCACGGCAGCGGCGTTGTTGTTGACGACGGTGGCGTCCTCGGCACCGGTGAGCTCGCGCAGCAGATCGCGCAGAAGGTCGTCGCGGTCGCCGCGCCCGCCGCCGTCAAGATCGTATTCGAGCGCTACCGCGTTGCCCATCGCCTCGGCCGCCGCGGCGATTGCGGCGTCCGCGACCACGGCGCGGCCGAGATTGGTGTGCAGCACGGTGCCGGTGAGATTATAGACTGGCTTGAGGCGCGGAGCGTCGGCGGCCTCCAGTCGGGCGAAGGCCAGGGCGGCAGCATCGCCCGGCGCGATCGCCAGGCCGTTGCGGCGCAATTGCGCGAGCTCCTCGCGCACCGCATCGACAACGGCGCGATGCCCGAACCGTGCCGCCGCCGCCTGCGCGGTGGCGCTGCGCAACACAGTGTCAACGGCCGGCAATCGGCGCCGGTGTGGTGCCTGCGTGTTCGCCATCCGCGTGTCGTTCTCCCCGTCCGCGTCGCAACAAACTGCAGAAGCCGGCCCACCGCAAACACTTTCTTGCCGTTCCCGCCGCGAATCAGCAGCGCGCCGGCGTGACCGGTATCGGCGGTGGTGCGGTGGGGCTTGCGACCTCGGCTGCCGCCGCATTCCGGGCCGATCGCAAAGGCCAGGTTTTGGCCGATCGGCTCATCGCGGGGAGGCGCAACCAGTGATGGCAGGTGCAGCCGGGCTCGGGCGGCGGCGCCACAGCGCGCAAACCGCATTGCCATATTGCGGGCGCAGTCGCGGATTTCGCTGCGCTCAATGCGGGCTGCAATGCCGGGCGAGATGGCGTATAACACCGCCAACCGCGGGGCGATCTCTTCATCCAGCGGCCCGCCGATGCGGGCATGAACCGAACCACGAGCATCATGGTTTCGATTGATCGCTACATATTCCGCACGATTTTCAGCGGCTTTCTGCTGATCCTCATCAACCTCACCCTGGTGATCTGGATCACCCAGATTCTGCGCGAGGTCGACCTGATCACCAATCAGGGCCAGACCATCCTGGTATTCCTGCGCATCACCAGCCTCCTGGTGCCGATCCTGATGCTGGTGATCGCCCCGATCGCGATCGTCATCGCCATCTGCTACGCGTTGACCAAACTCAACGGCGATTCCGAGCTGGTGGTGATGAATGCGGCCGGCGTTTCGCCACGCCGGACATTTTGGCCGGTATTCCTGTCATGCATCATTGTCGCGGTCTTCGTTGCCTGTCTTTCCGCCTATTTGGCGCCGTGGCTGCAGCGAAAGATGGCCTCTGAGCTGACCAGGGTGAGAACCGACGTCGTTTCAAACATCGTGCGCCCGGGAGCCTTCACCTCCGTCGACCGCGGTCTGATATTCCACATTCGCGAGCGGCGCGGCGAGAACCAGTTTCAGGGGGTTTTCATCGACGACACGCGTGACCCTGAGGAGCGCGTCACCATCGTGGCCGAATACGGCCAGATCGTCGAGCGGGACGAAAATGCATTTCTGGTGATGCGCGACGGCAACGTGCAGCGCCGCCGCAGCAAGGAACGCGACCCCACCATTGTGGTGTTCGACCAATATGCCTTCGACCTCAGCCG
>JASHRR010000873.1 GCA_030037185.1 Xanthobacteraceae bacterium
CGAAACCGGGCGCCTCATGGGCCAGACCGCCTTAACAGCCATCCGCGCCGCTTTGACCTCCGGCTCCGTGTTCGCGACCGCCTGACCAGCAAGGCGGACGCCATTTTCAAGACGCCATCATTGCACGCGCAATCTGCTCGTCGTCCCGACGTCGAGCAGACCGCTATAGCGAACCGTCCGCGTGGGCTACCGCCTGATCTGGGGTAAAAAGGGGTGAGCAATTACACGCCAAGCTTATCGAGGCTGTGACCCAAGCGGTGCAGGCTACATGCTGATCGCTCACCGCATCGCTCTAGACCCCAACAACAAGCAGCGGAGATATTTTGCTCGTGCGGCCGGGACGGCCAGATTTGCTTATAACTGGGCATTGAGCGAGTGGAAAGCGCAGTATGAAGCTCGCAAGCTTGATTCCTCATTGCCGTCGCCGTCCGAAGTATCGTTGCGCAAGAAGCTCAACTCTCTCAAACGTGAGCAATTCCCTTGGATGTTTGACGTTACGAAATGTGCCGCTCAAGAAGCTATTATCGACCTTGGCGCGTCATTTAAGGCGTTCTTTGAGAAGCGGACGAACCACCCCAGGTTCAAAGCAAAAGGTGTGCACGACAGCTTTTGCGCCGCTAACGAGGGACGTTGCGATGCGACGGCCGCCGATCAAGTTGCCTAAAGTCGGCTGGGTCCGCATGCGCGAAGCAATCCGCTTCGACGGCATGTTGAAGCCGAGTCACTGTTAGCCGCACTGCGGGTTTGCTTCAATCTTGGTTGAAGCAGCCGATCCGCAACACCTACCCTTGGCTCACGGCGCAGGCCGCGAGTGAAACTGCCCGCGGCGAAGCAGCTACCAGACGTCAACGCTGCCTAGCTTTGAGTAGGTTCTGGAAAGCGGAACATCTTGCAAGGGATTGGACCCGAAGACTGCAGTCCGAAGTCGGAACTCCTGCGGAGCCCGCTCTTCATCCCACGGGCTGCGCCATCCCTACGCTGGTTGAAAAGAAATGCGTCTGCGCGCAGGATCGGATGCGCGCCATATGTCGCTCGACCACCGGGTCGGCAAGATGTGGCACGATTTCATCGAAATGCAGGTGCTCCAGCAGCTCAAAACCCGCGGACCGGAAGATGTGCGTGTCCTGCAGAACCCGGAGGGCGTCCCATCGGCCGTTCTCGGTCAGCACCGCTAGTGGCGCACCAGAGATTGTGACTAGGACGCATTTCTTCCCGGAAAGGAGCCCTTGCACGATGCCTTGACGGGCCTCGTACGCAAAACCGCGCGCGAAGACCCGGTCAACGTATCCTTTCATCATTGCAGGCATGGAGAGCCACCAGAGCGGGTACACCACCGTCAGAACGGCGGCGGCGCGAACGTCGCCCTGTGCCGCGGCGACGTCGGCGTCCGGTGGATGATCAGCGTCTCCAGGCGTCAGCTCGTGAGCTGCGAGCACGGGATCGAACCTCATGCGGTAGAGGTCCCGCATCTGCACGTCATGTCCGAGCTGTTCCAGCTCGGCCGCGTAGGCGCGCGCCAAACCCATCGTAAAACTAGTGGAGACAGGATGCGCGACGATAATCAAGTGTTTCATGTGGACCTCCTTAAGCTCAATCTGAAGGCTAAAGACCAGACCACATTGATCTTGCGCAAATTCGTTTCTGGGGCGATCAAAGCGCCGTCGGCGAAATGGCTCTTGAGGTAAGCCTGGGCATGCCACCCCGACGCTCTCCTCGACTCCTTGCCCCGAAAGGCGACCCCCACCCGCCGGAATCACCGAATAGCTCGGCGCGCCCGCGCCGCAATGCTAGCCCGGCACGAGTTTCCTGGCGCAAACCTGATCTAGCTCAAAGCCTGTCGACGAACAGTGTGTTCGAAGGTGATAACCGATCGCAACCCCGCCCTTCGACCGTGACCTTGAGCTTGCGTGATCGACGCGTCAGGCGAGCATGCGCTCGTCTGCCCATGCCCCCGCAGCAAGTTGGTCGAGTCCGTCCGGTGCACTGGCGTGAAGGAATAAGTCAGTCGTACTCCTTGCGCTCGATCTCTTGCAGCTTGGCCTCTTCCTCGGCGAGCTGCCGATTGCGGCCTCTCGCTTGTCGGGATCGGTTTCACTGGCAAGCAGCCTTTATAGTACGCGATGTGGAGCCGTATGATGTGCCTGCCGTTGCCCGTTCTCCATGGCGCCCTTAGCTCATTTGGACGTGCCCTGTAGGGGGCCTAACTGCCGGCTCGGACGATTTCAAGGTGCGTCGAGGACTGGTACGAAACTACGGCAAGGTTTGCGACGCCTTGATTGGGAACGAACCAATGGCTGACGAAACGCGCCGGTGAATGCCCCGCCGATCAGGCACGGCGCCATGCTATTGCGAAGCCGGTGGCGTTGTCCGCCGACCTTGCGCTCAGGAGCCGATCTGGACGACCAACGGCGTCTTTGCCCGCGCTCGTCAGGCCAGCTCCCTCCGATAAGGCGCAGGACCCGCTGTTGTGTCCATCAAGATTCGTGCCTCGCCGGTCGGGCACCATCACTCACTTGCGCGGAGCTGGCAGCATCAGCTGATTCTTTAGCTTCACGATTTGTTTGACGCCATCACCATCGACGATTTCAATGCTCGTCAGTGCCTCTACTCCGCTATCCAGGTAGATTTCTCGGGGCCGATAGATGATGTGATCAAGTCCATCGAGCGCGACTTCCACGATGTCATCCTTCGGATCATATGTGATACCGAGGAGCGGCAACCATTCAGCGGATAGCTGATTACCCAGGTCAAGGGACGCAACCTCGATTTCCGCCTGCTTAGCCTCCAACAGCTTCGAGACGGAATCGAGAAAGCGCTGCCAGTCCGGTTTCTCGAGCTTGCGGATCGTCATTAACACCTCCTCTTCTAACCGCGTTTAAAACAAGTATTTCAGGGCCTCCTGACAACCCCTACGGCTCATTGCCCTGGGCTGAACGCGAAAACTCCTGATAACTGCCCGGATGGCCTTTCAATCGGATCATGGCGCTCCCTCTCCTGTGCGCGCTCCGCCTCAATCCATGAATCTGATCGACAGATCGAGGATGAGATCCCCTTGTCGTCGATACTCATGTCGCGCCGACACCGATCAAATCGGCCTGGTGAGACTATCTCTGAATAACTCATTCTGTCAAAAATAAGCAGCCTGCTCGGCCTGGCATCCCGCTGCGGAATCGACATGTACCTCCACGTTCGAGCGTATGGGTGACAATGATATTAAGTCCCACATACCCAGAATTATCGATGCTGTGTTTGACCGAGCTCAAAAACATCAGGTCCCTCATTCGGCAGTACACTACACAATTTTTTGTGGCCAGTCGGCATCAAGCATTGCGTCTTCGATCTCGCCAATTGATCCAGCTCATGGTTCGAGGCCGCGTGTTCTATAAGTCACGCTTGGCATAATGACTGATTGACCGGACTTCGCCAAGAGAGCCCAGTATGTCTATTGCGACGTTGATGGTCCATGTGGATTCAAAATCCGATGCCCGAGTTCGGCTTGCTGCGACTTGCCGCGCAACTGGCTGATCGCTTCACCTCTAGCCTGATTGGCATTTCGTGCCTGCATCATGCCCCCGTACCCCACGCAAGCCCTCATTTCGTAACGCAGGAATTCGTCGAACAGGAGCAGCAAGACATTCTAGCAGCCCTTAAGCGTACCGAGGCTTCCTTTCGGGCCGCCGCAGGCGAAAAAGGATCGGAGTTCGAGTGGCTCGAATGGCGGTCCGCCAACACGCTTCCACAGACTATTGTTGTCTCGGATGCGTGATCCGCGGACCTCGTCATCGTCGGTCGGGCACCAAGCCGAATGGACGTTTGCCGCCACCTCGATCCTGGAGCTGCGATGCCAAGGGTGGGTCGGCGGATGCTGGTGGTGCCACCTGGAGTCGACACACTGAAGGCGGAGCGAATCCTCATGGGCTGGAAGGAGAGCGCGAAGCGCGTGGTGCGCTCCGCAACTCCCTTCCGCTGCTGCACGAGGCCAAGTCGGTGCCCGTCGTCCAGGCTTGCGATAGCGGCATCGGAGAAGGTTTGGCCCGAAAGCACGTCGAGGACGTGGCCCAATACCTCACCGGTCACCGGATATCAGTTCGATCGGCCACGGCAGGCGTGCCAAAGCATGGCATCGCTGCCATCTGATCGACACAGCGAAAGTCGCAGGCGCCGATCTGATCGTCACTGACAGCCTGACCGTTTAGTCCGGCGAGTTCGTTGCAATCATGCGTTCGTCGGGTTCGCGCAAGTCGACGCTCATGAACATTCTCGGATGCCTCGATCGGCCAACCAGCGGCCACTATTTCCTTGAGGGCTTCGATGTATGACGCGAACCGGACCTGGGCCCGGGTCCGCAGCGAGCGCCTCGGCTTCGTGTTCCAGAGTTGCAATCTCCTGGCCCGTACAACTGCCCTGGAGAATGTGAGCCTTCCCCTTTGTTAGGCCTCCTCGGGGCCGAAAGGCCGCACCGAGCGCTTGCAAAGGCCGCGCGCAGCGCTGCGGCTTCTCGGCCTAGCCGCTCGCGAGCGCAATACGCCCGGTCAGCTTCCTGGAAGCCAACAGCAGCGCGTTGCACTTGCCCGCGCGTTTACGGATCAGGCCGACCACTACCTCTTTCCCGATCGGCGTTGCCGCCACAATGTGTGACAGTTCCTCGACACTCTTTATCGTCCTACCGTCAAACTAACAATCAGGTCGCCAAGTTCGATACCTGCGGCGTGTGCCGGACCATTATCCTCGATACTCCCAACGAGGGCACCTCCCTGCAGTTCGACACCCAAAATGGGCGCGCTTCGTTGATTCATCCTGCGCGCTTGCTTGATATGACGCGACGAGTAGCATGGACGAAATCAAAGCACGTTTCATAGCAGGCCTCCGCTTTCGAAAACGTCCACGGTATCAAGGTTAGCTTTAAAGAAAATACTAACTCACAGAGCCATAGGGCATTGCGCTATATCAAGCGTATGAATGCGCCTGCTCGTTGGTTGGCAGCGGTCGTTCCAGCGAAACCGCTGATGCGGCGTCTTAACTAAGCAACACCAGACTTATTAAACAAGCGAGGGGTTTTGCAAGCAGAGCCACTATCCGGTGGAAGACTTAATGGTCTTAAGGCGACGATCGGCTCATGGAAGGCGGCTGACATTCTGCTCACCGACGTGATCAGGGCGAACGCTGATAGCAGGGTATACGACGTTGCCGAGGTAATGTTGACGAACCGCATATTCCGCGGTCATGACGTTACCAACCTTCCGACCGTGTTCCATCAGGTATTAGGTA
>JASHRR010000104.1 GCA_030037185.1 Xanthobacteraceae bacterium
GAATCGGCGTTCCGACAGCTCTACCGGAGCGATGTCAAATGGCACACAGGACATCTCGCGTGAGAACCATCAAAAACCTGATAGTGGCAAGAACTCCGCATTTACCAGGCATTTCTTGTATGGATCGCCTGGATTGGCGAATGACATAAATTCAGGCAACGGACAAAGAGCAGTTGCGCAAATCCACTATCAGTGCCAATCACCCGCATCGCGACTGGTTGATAAGAATCTAAGACGCTGCACATCAGCGCCGGGATATAATACCGAAAGCCCTTGTCGTCTAAATGTGCTATCTCGCATTTATCTAAGTCTTCGACAGTGAGCAGTTTCCAATCATGTGTTATGTCCTTTTGCATGAGGGCATCAAACGCTTCTTTGGTGTAGCCCACCGGCCACTCGTCAATGACCTGTGTTTGAAGAATGCTGGTCCCACTTTCCAGCGTAACGTCGTTGAAAGCTTCTCGTATCAACGATTTGATCTGATTTTTGTCCACCTAATTGCCTTGCTTTCCGCCGCAGCTACTACATCGTCGAGGGCATACGCGCGCGCAATGGGCCGTGGTTTGTTCCTCACTGCGTCCGCCAGCAAACACAGTGTTGACACGCTGCGCATCGTGAGCGCCAGGCAATTCGGCATCGAGGCTGCCCCCCGCCTGCGCCTGCAGGGCTGTGAGCCAGGACTCCTCCGCGCGTAGCCGTTCAAGCGGATTCGACCGGGCGAAAAGCTCCTGGATGGCCTTTAGCTGGGCTCTGGCATCCTCCTGTTCGGCCTGGGCCTGGAGCGCCATCACGGCCTACGCTCGCTGCTCATTGCTGATCCACGACTTAGGCCGGGCAGCTTCGAGTTCAGCACGGCGTTGCCGGACCAGACTCAAGAGGGTGGCCATGGGTATCACCGTGGGTACATCTGGGTTGTGGCGAAGACGCCAACGATGTCAATGGTCTTGGAGGACGGTATTTCCGCTGCGGGCGTCACGTCGATCGTCAGCCCTTCGCTGGCAAGCCGCGCCTCAAGCTGCCGCAGCTCATCGAGCGTGAGATCGTTGAGCCGGCGCGTCACCTCAAGAGTGACTGAGGAGCGCGCCCGAAGGCACGATCGCAAATCAAGCTGGCAGCCTGGATGTGGCAGCTCCACGGCACCCGAGCATCTTCCATCGCGCTGACCAGCACGCCGATTGCGCGCTCGCCGACCGGACCCATGGCTTTGACCGCCTCGATTGTGGGTTTGTTCAGCTGGCCGGGCTTGCGCCGGGCACCTGACCTGCGGCTGCCACGCATTTTTGATTTCCTTTGATTTTTTTGAATTTCGCTGAATTCAAATCACGCGAGAGAGGCTGCAAGGGGATGACAAAGCTCTCCGCCCAATCATTTGTGGCGATTATGTGTTCGTAATAACGTTTAGGTACTGTGCACAAGCGATTAGATCCGAATTGCAATTCTTTAGTTTACAGATTGGCGGTACAAGATAACCAGCTATTTAATAGTGTTTGGTGCCACATACCTGTCAAACATTACACCTATGATTCTCGCGCTTACGTCTCACGTGTACGAATTTGCCCCTCGATCTGGATGATCAGTCGAGATGACGTTTAGGAGGCCTGAATGAGTACGATATCGAGCGTGGGTCTGCTGCAGTGCGGCGCAATGCAGCCGTTTGGCCTTCCCGAGGAGCAGTCACCGGAGTTCATGGGCTGGATGCCCCCTTCGTGCGGACAGCAGAATGACTGTGGTCTCGAACAGGTCGGGCAACAGCTCGTACAGGTCGGGCAACAGCTCGTGCAGGAGGGCCAGCAGCTCATGCAGCAGGGTGACTTCCAGCAGGGCATGCAGCTCGTGCAGGACGGAGCGCAGCTCGAACAGCAGGGCGCAGGGCTTGAGATGCAGGGCGCAGGGGCAACCGATCCGTTCGGGCTGGGGTCCTCACCGTTCCTGGACTCCATGAACGGAAACAACTCGCAAGCGCTCAGTCAATTGCAACAGACGATGGCGCAGCTCGAGCAGGATATGACGTCGCTTACAAACAATATGTCCGGTATGTCCAGTATGACCGGCCAGATGTCGATTGGCTCCTCTTCTGGCAGCACCTCCTCCTCAGGGCAGCCCGTGTCGAACTCCGGATCCGCGCAGGCGATCCTTCAGCAGACGGCTGCGCAGGACGGCTGGGGCTCCGGCAGCGAGTGGCAAGCCCTCTCGAATGTCGAAAATGCCGAAGCCGGGTTCAACCCGACGGCGGACAACCCGTCGAGTGGCGCGCTCGGTCTCGCCCAGGCCCTCGGACACGGCAACGCAAATACCGCCGGCACGCTCGGCAATCAATACGGCGGGTATGGGCTGACCGACGCGCAGGCGAAGGCTGCTAACAGTGGTAACGCGGCCGATCAAGCGCTGTGGATGGTAAACTACATCAAATCGACGTACGGCACCCCGGAAGCCGCGTGGGCGCACGAGCAAGCCGATCACTGGTACTAGGGTTAAAAAACCTATTAACCATGTTGAGATCCAATGGGTTGGTCCGATTCGGGGGACCAACCGATGCGAGTGGTTAGATGATGAGCAGTGGGCGAAGATCGAGCCTCTCATTCGATGAATCGACCTGGCCAGAAAACCGCGGAATAATCGAACGATTTTGAGCGGGATCATTCATGCCCTCAAGACCGGATGTCGGTGGCGGGACTGTCTATCGGAATACGGCCCGTATACGTCTGCCACCCCGTGAAGGCGAGGGCGTTGTCGAATATCCCGATCACGTTGCCGACCACAAAATTGAAGGCCGGCCACGATAACTGGTTGGGCCTCTTTGGATCAAAGACAAAGGTGTTCATCGGGGTGTTGTTGACGACCTGCGTCGGGGTATAGCGGATGATCGTTGTGTTCATGTCGAAAGCATCGTCCGCTTGATAAGCCAACTGTTGTCGATGACGACGTCGCCGCTAACGCACGCAAGTCGCCCCACGTCTGACACGAAATAGCACTCGCCTTGGCAGCATCACCATGGCTGGCCAGTCAGCCGGCCGGGTTCCCGCCGTTCAGCGAGAACGTGTGATTGAACAAATGGGGGAATAGTAGGACAGCTCGCCAGCCTATCGAAGGTCGCGCGATGCCGTCCATGGTGGTCGCATCGAAAACTCGCACTAAGGCATCTGGCGGATAAGCTCGGCGCACGGCGTCACAATTCGCATAATCTCCTCCCAGTTTTGTCGGCCGTTGCTTCATGCGTGTGGGGAGCCAAAGCGCAGGAGCGGCGAGGGGACTGCACGGCGCACGAGTTTTCGCGAAAAACATTTGCGGACTTTGGAAAAAATCGTATATGGGCGGGTCGCAATCGCGCACCCGGGTTCGAGAGACGTTGCGGGATGGTCGGAGAGTCGAGGCCCCGGAATGAGGCGAAAAGTGTGCCCTCACGCCGTCACGACACCTCATCGACGGCAGCTTATCCCTCGATAGCTTCCGTGTCGGGTGGATGACGGCGACGGCAGTGTATTCCGGGCCGCTACTGATGCCGCACATGGCGCCACAAAAGTCGATAAGGCACGTGACGGCGGAGATGGTCAAAGAACTCGGCTTTAGCGCTTGAGTGAACAGAAGACGGCGCAACTTCTCCCCGCGTGTAGGAAAAGCGCTTTGTCCCCAGACTTGATCCAGATGGCAAGCGGAGCGATCTGCGGGGCCGGATGAGGGGGCGTGTTCGCACACTCAGGTTACGGTCGGCGCCCTCGTGCTCGCGACCGCTGGCAAATCGACCTCTCCCCGCACGCGGGGAGAGATATACCCCGGACAAAATCGAACCGATTGCCCGGAAATTTTCGGAGACCATTTCGTCAGCTCTGGTCCCACTCCACCCGCGCGGCACCGGGTGTCGCGGGGTCGTAGAACCACTTGAGTCCCAGCGGTTCCTCGCTGAGCACGTCAGTCTTGAAACTCCGCCAAGCCTGGAGCTCGAAGTAGTCGAGAGGACCGCCGTGGGCACGAAGCCGATGCGGTATGCCTGGGGGGAAATAAACGAGCGTGCCTGGTTGCAGTTCCTGTGTCGTATCACCGACTTGGACCACGCCACGGCCCTTGAACGTGATGTAGCAGTGGGATGCGCCGCCGGGGTTGGCGCTGGTGCCGACGTGCCGATGATAGGGTGACGATCCGCCTTCGTGGTAGTGCATCTCGCCCGCTTGAATGGCATTGGTCGGCGTGAGCCTGGTGCCATCGAGAAGTCTAACGGTTGACTCGGCGCAGAAGCGGCGCACACGGCCTCCGCTGGCGTCACTGAGAGGGCGAAGCGTCCTGCGATTGAAGAAATATCCCGGCCCGCCCGGCAATCCGCCTTCCACAGCGGCAGGAGGCTTAGGCGTCACCATGTGAAGCAGCTCGAGCTTCGAGCCGGATGCTTCAAATCGCGCGGATTCGCCCGGCGCGAGAAGGACACCGGCGCCCTCCTCCGCTGCGTGGGACTTCCCGTTGAAGGTGATGATACCCCCTTTCGGCGCCTCGACGACGTAGACAAGGTGGTAGTCGTCGCGTGCGTTGACGTCGAACTCGCGATCTTTCAGCACCGTTCGCTGGTAAACGGTCAGCGTCTTCGAACCACAAAGACCTTCGCTACAGATCGTCCTTTCCAGCCCGGATGAGACCTGTTTGGCTTGGGTCGTGTTCCAATTAATGATTGAAACGTCGCTAATTGTTGGCATGCGCATTCCTCCCGCGGGCCGGTAACAATCCAGTGCCTTAAGAAGATAGCGCCGCCGCCGCGCTACTGTACATGCGCGCTTTGAGTGTGCCTGCCCGCTGCGGGAGATGGGGCTTATATCCCTGCCCGCCCACAGGCAAGACACGCATGAACACCGCGATCGCGGTTGCTGCCACGCGGGGCGAGACTACCACCGCCCTGTCTGCAATCGAGAGCCATCTCGTCAGGGGGGATGTTTGTCGCATGCGGCTGCGGTCGGCGAGGCTCTCTATGATTGGTCATCACCGTCTCCCCGGCGATCCATGTCCTCCGAGATCTCTTTTGCTAGGGTGTGTCCCTTTGCGAGACGGCGCACGAGGGCTTCGATGTATCCTTCGTAACGCTCTTTGCCTGTGGTCTGGGCAGCCGCTTGCGCCGTATCTGGGAGAGCAAGCGTCGTGGTCAACCAGAACCGAACGAACAGCCCCAGCGCCTCATTGGTAATGGTGATATGACGCTCCATTCGGTCCATTTGCCGGTTCAGACGGTCGAGCCGGTGCCCGAGCGCCGCCTCCAGTCGTTCTGAGCTATCTGCCGACAGATAAGAGGCGAGGGCGTTTTCTACGACAAGCGCCTGAGGCACGCGCTGACGCGCCGCGAACTCTGCGAGGTTGAGCAAGCTCCGGCGGCAGACGAAAAGTGTGCTTCGTTCTCATAGTTGCTTAGACATCCAGTCCGTCCTTCGGGTCCATTGCCACCTGTCGTGCGAGGCCCCGGGCCCGCATTTTCAAGAGTTCGGCACGCGCTATTCATCGTCAGATTTATCCGCCGTGAAGGTGAACTCGCGCACCGGTTGCTTTGGCGGTGGCGCGATATACTCGTGGCGCGGAAGTCCCGGCTCCTGGCGAATACCCGCGCTGGCTGGATCACGCGGCGTCGGGGTTTCTACCGAGAGCGGCGCTCGCGCGTTTTCCACCAGTGGCGGCAACCCACTCCAGTCATCGGAGCACCCCCACGCTTCGTTGTTCCGGTAGCGGGTCTTGGTGGGCCGATTACGCTCTCGGTCAAGCGCCGGTCTTGATATTACCGGGCCTTTTTCGCTCGGATCGGACGGCAGCCCGACACCAGCACGAGCTGATCGTCGGGCGGGAGCTGCATGATCTCGCGCCGCACGGTCTGTGCGCCTGTCTCGTCCGCGAGCTTCGCTGCAGCGGCATCAAGCTCGCGCTGCCGCAGCGTTGCAGCCCCAGGTCTTTTCCCGGAGCGCCGGGCCGAAGATCGACGATGCCGGCACCGGCATCTTCTCGCGCAGCGCCCGGTTGATTGTGGACGTGCTGCCAGTAGTCCGGGCGGAATCGGCCGGATCGATGCCGAGCTCGATCGCATCGACGGCGTGCAGCACCTTTTCGATCTGGGGCCGGAAGGCTGCGACGTTGATGCGGCCGCAAAAATCGGGCGTGACATCGATCGTGAGCCGCGCCGTGAAATTTTCGCGCCGTTCTTTGGAGGGCTCAGGCCGCCCCGGATCGATGTGTGTGAAGCAGCCGCAACGTCTCGCTTGAGGCAGCCGTCGAACGGTGACCGTTGCGCCGGCACGAGCGCCGGGGGCTGCGCACATCGCCGAGCGTGGGAGCGCGGCAGAGTGACCGATCCGCCGATCACCGCATGGTCAACCCCAGGCCCGGCCCCATGCAACGCTAAGGTGGTCTTGCCCACGCCCTTGTGGCTGAGGAACGCGACGATCACAGGGCATCTCCAGAGCGGACCACATCGCACAAAACTTCTGGCGCGGCTGATCGCGACGGGAAGTTGGCACGGCGCGAAGAGGAGCGATGGGTTGACCGGGGCCTGCACCACGGCCGGCCTGATGCTGCGCCGAAGACCCTCTACTGCTTGTTCTGCGGCAAAAGCCAGCATGCGGTGGGTAAGCTGATTGCCTCGGCGTTCATTTGCGGCGAGTGTGTTGACTGTGCACTGACATTGTCGAGCCAGACGAAGACCAGGAAATGCTCCGGCTGATGATACGAGGCCCTTGCCGAAGCCCCGCGTCCGGGCGCGGGCAGCATCAAAGCCCGTGCAAAAATGCCTGAAAGGGAGCGCTTCCCCGCAGGGCCTCGCCTGCACTTTCGATGAGCAAGTCGACTTGTTCTGGAGGAAGTACCAGCCGGGTGGGGACGGCGTTGAGAGCGGCCGCACGATCGGACCCCAACCGGTCGAAATTGACCCTGTCAA
>JASHRR010000874.1 GCA_030037185.1 Xanthobacteraceae bacterium
CCTCGGTTATCTGATCCAGCAGGCTGAAGGCATATTTGATGTGGCGGGGGTGTTTGCTGGGATGTTGATCCTGGCAGCCTTCGTGCTGGCGATCGACGGAGCCGTGACCATGGTGGAACGGCGCCTTTTGCGGTGGCGGCCGGATCGGGCCGACACGCCGGGATGAAGAAGATTGCGGCGTCAGCGCCGTGCACCCATCGTTGCAGCTGTAGCTTGGTAGCCACACGCGACCAGCCCCTTTTCGGGTGAGACTCTCGGGTGAGACTCTCGGGTCGCGAACCGAGGCCGCAAGGCCAAAGAAACGCCCTCCGCAGCCGCTTGGCGGCTTGCAGGGTGGCAGTTCATGGGTCTGTCACGCATGCAAAGCTTGCCGCCTCTTTGGGCGAGCCGGCGCCGTTGTAGCGTGGCCAGGCGGGATATCGGCACATCGGCCGCGAAGCAGTGACGGCGAACGGCGGCTTGGTCTCCTGGGCGACCTGGACAAGCGCGTCCGGCGCAGCGCCGCGGTCAACCCAGGCGTCGATCGCCTCGAGGAGGTCGATGCCGCGCGGCAAGGGAGCTCCGTCGACGCTGCTGACGCCGGTACCGCCATGACTCGCGCCCGCGGTGACATAGAAGCGCATGAACGAGTCGACGTCGCTCTGGCCGATCCTTGCGACCACACTCTTATAATAGTCCACTCCCGCGAACGGGCTTTGAGCGAAATCCGACATGTTCTCTTTGAGGATCAGCCTGCCGCCGCGCGCCGCGAACGAGGAGAGATCCGGGTCGGTCGAATCCATTAAGGCCGAGATGTGCTCGATGCGGGACTTGTAATCCTCGGGCCGGAATTGGCGCGGGTCGAGCTTGCTGTCGCCGGCGAGGAAGTAGCGCACTGCGCCGGCGCCGAAAAACCAGGCGCGGCTCTGCTCGGCGGCGGGCAGCAGCGGATAGACGGGCCGCTTAGGTCCGGTCGACCACGCCACCATGCCGTCGGGCTGATCTTCGCCGCCGTAGTTGTAGCCCGGATAGGACGTAATCCCGTTCGCAAGCCGGAACGGAAAGGCGTAAGGCTTGCGGAGCATTTCCACGGCGGCGATCTGAGCCTCGTTAAAACAGGCCTCGTCATCTCGGCTGCCGGTGCAACGGAGCTTTTGCGGATCGAACGCTCCAATGCAGCCCGCATAGAGGCTGACAATGCCGTCGGCAAGGCCGTCGCGGGCGTCACACGCCGCCATGACAGCCTTGTGCAACGTCCTCACTTTGGCGGGGCTGAGCCAGCCCGGCCCCATCATCGCGATGCCATTACGGGCACCGGCCGCCTGCAGTCCGACCCAGTTGATGACGGGCACCACGCTGACGATGCCGTCAAAATCGGCCGGAAAGCGCTGCGCCATGGTCAGACCTTCGCGGCCGCCTTCGGAGCCGCCGTAGAAATAGACTCGCCGCGGCGCCTCGCCATAGTGCAGCCGCGCAATTTCGACCGCTGTGTCGCGCACTTTCTTGTAGGCCGCGAAGGCAAAGTTCTCGAGCGCCTCGTCGTTTAGCGCGAAGGCCTGGATTTCGGCGAGCTTCGCGTTGTCGTGACCGGAATCCGTGCCCCAGGTGGCAAAGCCGCGCGCAACCGGCACGGGCGTATCGAGCCGCGCATCGCGCAGCGGATCAAGGCCGGTGATGAGCACGCCGTTGAAGCCGCCGCCGCCATACTGCACGGCCTTGCGGTTCCAGCTCTCCGGCAGGTTGACCTCGAAACGGATCGGCGGCGCCGTCGGGTCGCGCGGAGCGATCTCACCTAGCACCTTGCAATAGGCAACGCCCGGCTCGGACCTCGCCGGCAAGGCCGGCAGCCGCTCCACGGCGGCAGACGTTACGCTGGCGGCGCCGCTCGGAAAGCCAATCAGCTTCGAGTCGATGCTGCGGCCGGCGAGTGCCGCGCACGGCGCGCCCGTTTGTGCAGCTGCGGCCAATGGGCCGGCTACGGTTGCAATCAGGATGATGACGGCGGCGGCATTGAGCAAATGCGCCCGCGATGGGCTCTTTGTGAGCACTGATGTCATTTGGCGACTTCCTCCGATCGCACGTTGAACCGGCGGCTTGCACTGCCTAGCTGGGGAGCCGAGCCCGAACGCCCGTCAGGGCGGCAGATTACGCTTGGCCAACTCACCGCGCTACGCACCGGCATGCAAACTAGCACACCCCGATTCCAATCAGCTTTTCATTTTGACTGTATCGCATGATAGGGTGGCTCTTTCGTGAAACTCGCATCGTTCATGCCGGAGGGCAGGCCATGGGAAACAGCGGTCAGGACCGTCGGGAATTCATCGGGAAGAGCTTGTGTTTGGCCGGCACGGCAGGCGTGCTGACCTCCGCCTTGGGAGCAGGCGTCGCGACGGCGCAGTCGCCGCCGCGGCCGATCCGCCGATCGGAGCGCTACGACGACACCTTCATCAACGAGCGCAAGCCGTTCACATGGCCCGGCAACAATACGCTCGCGATCTGGTTCGCCCCGAATGTCGAGGTTTGGCACTACGACTCCGCGGCCGGGGTCGGCATCACGCCCAATCCCACCAACCACGTGCCCGACGTCTTCAACTACGCCTGGCGAGAATACGGGATGCGGGTCGGCTTGTGGCGGATCGCCGACGTTTTCGACGAGGCGGGTGTGAAAGCCACCATCGCGTTGAATTCGCAGGTCTGCGACGTCTATCCGAAAGCCGTCGATGAAATGAAGAAGCGCGGCTGGGAGTTCATGGGTCACGGCACAACGAACTCTACCTCCCTCGCAGGCCTCAATCCGGAGGTCGAGCGCGACACCATCAAGGGCATCCTCAAAACCATCGAGCAGGCGACCGGCAAACGGCCACGCGGCTGGCTGGGCTCGGGACTAATCGAAACCTATAACACGCTCGATGTCCTTGCCGAGGAGGGCGTGATTTATTGCGGCGATTGGAACAACGATGACCAGCCCTATCCGATGAAGGTGAAGTCTGGAAAGATGTTCGCCATCCCCTATTGCAACGAGGTCAACGACATCCCGCTCTACATCCGCAAGGGCTACACGGGCGAGCAGTACTTCAGGTCCGTGGTCGACCAGTTCGATGCGCTTTATGCCGACAGCCGCAAGCAGCCACGCGTCATGGGCCTTCCGCTGCATCCCATGATCTCCGGTCAACCGCTGCGCATCAAATATCTCCAGCGCGCCATCGCGCACATGAAGGAGCATCAGGGAGTATGGTTTGCGACCGGCAGCCAAATCATCGATGCTTATCAGAACGCGGCTTGAGCATCAGTCAATCTGCAGGGCTGAACGACCGTAAAGCCGTAATTTGAGCGACCCCAGGGCGACCCTTGTGGTCGCCCTGTTGGCGGCGCGCCACGGCGGTTTTGTCCGGCCAGGAGCACGCGCAGGACTGCCGCGGACGATAGAAACCAAGTCGACCACGGCAAGGGCTGACAACGCCCGCTGAATGAAGTGCAAGGCTGTCGCAAAAATGAAAGCAGCCGAAGCCCTGATCTCCTGGAACGCCAATCACGGCGAACCCTGCAAAGCCAACCACCAAGCTCCGCCCGGAAGCATCGGCATCGGTCCGTTAGTGTCCGACGACGACGCCTCTGATTGGAGCAATCTCCATACGTTGACCGCGGGTGCTCAAAACGTGTGACGCCGCAGCCAATCAGGCAGGGGCAATTCGCCGTGTTCAAAGAACCGGCACATGCTGGTTCACGGCCTTGATCCGTTGATTGCGCCTTTCTGCTGGTCGACGAGTATCAAGCGGTCATCAACGCCATGGGGCGGGGTCCCGATCGGACGAGCCAGGTCACGACAACCACACGCTCACCAAAGAGGCGCGACCGCTTTACTCAAAGCTCAAGCGCATTCTTGATACGCTGCCGTTCGAGAGTGGATTGATCGCGCAAGTGCGGAAGGATGTCGAGCTCGTTCAGGTCGCGGATCGGGCCCTGCTGTTGCCGGTAACGCACAATCGCTTCTGCGTGCGCCTGCCCGATCCCTGGAACTCGGCGAAGCTCTGCTGCGTTCGCTCTGTTGACAGAGACCTTGTCCGATTCTTGCGGCAGCTGATCGTCGGCCGCCGAAATGGTAAACTGCCGCTTCACCTGTTCAAGTTCGTCAGGCGGCATATCTCCGACATGAGGAACTTGATTTAACTGGTCAACGCTGGTGAAAGCGCCCCTCTTGGAGCGGTAGCGCACGATTTCTTCGGCCCGGCTCGGACCGAGTCCCTTGATGGCCCTGAGCTGAATTACACTGGCGGAATTCAAGTCGAGCTTTCCTGCAGCCATGATCGACCCTCGGTTGTTCGTTATCTCGATGCCGCTGCCAACTCGATGCTGCCGCCAAGAGAGTCGAACCGCAGAACTCACCATTCGCCAAGCAGCACTTGGCCTGAGTGAGCCCTCAGGACCGAGGCCTCAGGACATCGACGTGGTTCAATATGGAACTCCGTTCGCTTCTGAAGGTTGCCTCAACTTGTTTCGAAACGGCAAACTGCATCTGTAAGGCGCGCTGTCGACTCGACGCCGGCTACACCGTCGGCGCAACATGCTATTCACGCAGCATGGTTCAAAATGACGCCGAGGGCCAAGGACGCAACCATCGGAAACAGCGCCCCGGTTAGCGCGTTGGGCCTTATCGGAATACGCGGAGTGTCACATGCCGCGAACGCGCAGGACGCGGGTGACGCTGCATCCTGTCGTCCCCCGCGCCCGGGAAGGCCGGCACGAGACTGCCAGACAAGATTCCCCTGACGCTGGTCGTGAACGGGGTTGCGAGGCGCCTCAAGGTGGCGCCGTGGACGACCTTGCTCGACGCATTGCGCGACCATCTCGGCCTGACCGGCACCAAGCAAGAAGGGTTGTGATCACGGTCAATGCGGCGCGTGCACCGTGCTGGCCGGCCGGCGGCGGATCAATTCCTGCCTCACGCTCGCCGTGATGAACGACGGTGCCGAGGTGACCACCATCGAGGGCTTGGCGGCGAACGGTGCGTTGCATCCATTGCAGCAGGCGTTCATCGACCATGACGCGTTCCAGTGTGGGTACTGTACGCCGGGACAGATCTGCTCGGCCGCGGGCCTCATCGCCGAGGGCAAGGCAAAGAATCTAGCCGAAATTCGCGAACTGATGAGCGGCAACATCTGCCGATGCGGCGCCTATCCCAACATCCTTGCGGCGATCCAGCAGGCGATGCGGCAATCGTGATCAATTTCCAGTACGGCGGGCGATAGCCTCCCTCGCCGGCGGTACCGGGGTGATCCTCGTCGTGCCGGCCATAGGCGCCGGTGACGGGCGTCTGTTGCTCGATGCGATCATGCACGACGCAATCACGGGTGACGTCGCAATATGAGAACTTCTATCGGCAGGAGACCGCCTGGTCCGGCCTGCTCTACACGTGTGCCAATGCAAAATCGCCCACAAGCTTGCTCGGCGCGATCTTGCAACACCGTGCGACATGCGCCGTCCGAGCGCGGCGAGCGGCGTCTATGCTCTCGAATGCTTGGACGAACTTGCGGTTGCGCGCGAGCTCGATCCGCTGGAGCTGCGCTTGCGGTGTTATTCGGATCGCGACCAGAGCGCCAACCTGCCCTACAGGAGCAAGAGCCTGCGCGATTGCTACCGCGAGGGGGCGCAGGCGTTCGGCTGGCACAAGCGCAACCCCGATCCTCGCTCAATGCGCGATGGCGCCGAGCCGGTGGGCTTGGGCATGGCGACCGGCGTCTGGGATGCAATGCAAATGCCGCTCGCGGTGGGCATCGTGCTCTGCGCCAACGGCCACGCCGACGTCTCCTGTGCGACCGCAGACATCGGCACCGGAACCTACACGATCATGACACAGGTCGCGGCCGATAGGGGCTGCCGCTCGACAGCGTCACCGCCAAGCTCGGCGACTCGACGTTGCTGCGGTCGCCGGTCGAAGGCGGGTCCTGGATGGCGGCCTCGGTGTCGAATGGAATCGCGACAACGGTTGACGCGGTTCGCAAGGAGGCGTCTCGCCAAGCAGAACTCGCCGCTTGCGGACGCGGCGCCTGAGGAGGTCGCGCTTGCGGACGGCAGCTGGTGAGCAGGCGGGACCGCTCGCGGGCGGTATCGATCATAGATGCGATGCGGTCCGGTACCGTGGACCACATCGAGCAGGAGCAGTTACCAGCTTCCCCCGTGACGGCTCTCATGCACACGCATTCGGCGGTGTTCGCCGAAGTCAAGGTGGACGAGCAACTCGGGGTGATCCGGGTTACCCGCGTGGTCAACGCGGTTGCGGCCGGCCGCATCCTCAATCCCAAGACGGCGGCAAGCCAGGTCATGGGCGGCGTGGTGTGGGGCATTGGAATGGCGCTGCACGAGGAGACGCTGCTGGATCACAATTTCGGCCGCATCATGAACCCGAACATTGCCGAATATCATGTCCCGGTGAATGCCGACGTGCAGGATATCAAGATGATCTTCGTCAACGAGCCGGACAACATCGTCAACCCACTCGGCGTCAAGGGGGTGGGCGAGATCGGCGTCGTCGGCGTTGCCGCCGCGATCGCCAACGCGATTTATCACGCGACCGGCAAGCGCGTGGGCGACCACGGTCGATAAGCTGCAGCGATGAACCGGCCAGATCGGCATGCGCTGCGGCAAGACAGGCGCCCGACTAACTGCTGGGCACGGCAATCGCATCCGGCCGCGCCCTGCTTCTGCCTGCTTACGGTCCGCTTGCGGCGAGAGGGAGTAGTGTCGCTGCCCGGCAAATGCCATTGACCCCGTCTTGCGGGGACGGCATGCGCGGGGCATGCTGCCGCCGAGATGATCCGATCTCGTCGAAACGTGCTAGCGCGCCAGCACCTCGACCTCACCGTCGACCCCCGCGACCACCTTGAAATCGCGCTCATAGGTGCGCCCTTCGTTACGCGCGATGACGCGATAGTCGCCCTCGGCCAGCACCAGACGGGGAAACACGCCGGTCGATTCCTTGATAAGGTCGCCGCCCGGGGTGATCACTGACCAGTTGGTGTTGGCGATGGGATCGCCACCGCGCTCGCCGACCAGCTTGAGGGTGATGAGGGCAGCGCGATGACTGACCGTCACATCCGTGAGCTTGCCGGCCTGTACCCTGATGTCGGACCGCACCACCGCGTTGGTATCGCCGTAATTCGAAACGATGTGATAATTGCCTTCCGGCACCACCACCACGTCGCCCGTCAACACACCTTGGGCCACCGGCGCCTTGTAACCGGGCTCGAACTGACTACCCTTGAAGATATCAAAGGTAATCTCGCTGGCGGCAATTTTGACGTCGCCGACGCGGCCCTCGAGCTTGATGCCGCCAGCGGGAAGCTCGAATACTTCGCGCGTCGCCTCTTTGAGGTGCACTGCCTTGGCGGCGCTAGCAAGTCCGAAACTGACATGCACAACATAGTCGCCGGCCGGCAACGTCATCACCGGACTGGCGGCCTTATCCTCCTTGATCGCTCGGAAAGTGCCCGTGCCGTCAGGCTTGGCAGGGAAGACGCGCCAGACCAGCCCATTGGTGATCGGGGCTGAAACATCACGCCCGAAACGAGCGACCAGCGTGAGCGATACTTGCTGCGAGGAAGCTCCGCCGAGAGCCGGGACCGGCATCGCTGCGGGCCCCGTGATCAGGGGCGGGGTCGGTATTGCCGGAGAGCCCGGCGGGGTGTAGGTCGGCGCGATCGACTGGATCTGCGGCGGCAGTCCGCGCGTGACCCCGACTGCGGGCGGAGCCGCGAGGTCGCTGCCGGACGGCGGCAGTATTTGCTGAGCGGAGGCTGCGGCGCACCACGTCGCGGCCAGCCCGGTGCATATCGCAATCCTGATGTCGCCCAAACCGTCAGCCCCCAAAACTGTCAGCCCAACATAGTCAGCGAACCAGCTCTCTATTTCGTAGTTTTTGAGCGGAATCACGTCAAATTCAAGCCAATTAGAGCGTGTTCCGGTCACATTCAGCGGATTGCTCACCGTCTTGGCCGAGCTTGAGGCTCTGCACGCAAGTCATGGCTTCCAAATAGAAACGCGAGAGGGGCGCGCAGGGTACATTGATGACACGGCAGGAATGCATCGGTCGGACGGCCGACTTTGTCACTGCCCGCATGGTGTGCTAGCGAAGCTGCAAACCAATTGGTGTGAGCTCATGCAAGCCTTATCGCCCTCCCTAACCAATCCGCTCCCTGAAGGACCTTTGATCGCGTTGCTGCAGACCCGCCGCTCGCTCAAGCCGGCCGAGCTCATCGGCCCCGGCCCATCGCCGTCCGAACTCGATACTCTGCTGACGATCGCGGCGCGGGTGCCGGACCACGGCAAGCTCGCGCCCTGGCGGTTCATCGTGTTCGAGGGCCAATCGCAGCTCAAGGCCGGTGCGGCGATCGCGGCCGCCTTCCTTGCCAAATATCCGGATGCAAAGCCGGACCAGATCGAGTTTGAGCACCGGCGCCTTACCCGCGCCCCGCTGGTGATCGCTGTCGTAAGCCGCGCCGCACCTCATGTGAAAATCCCCGAATGGGAACAGGTGCTTTCCGCAGGCGCCGCCGCCATGAGCCTGGTGATCGCGGCTCACGCGCTCGGTTTTGCGGCCACTTGGATCACCGAATGGTACGCCTATGACCGCGGGGTGCTCGACGCGCTCGGGCTCAAACCGCACGAGAAAATCGCAGGATTTGTCCATGTCGGGCGCCCGACTCACGTGCCCGAGGACCGGCCGCGGCCGGCGCTCGCCGACATCGTCACGCGGTTCAGGTAGCCCTCCTGCCCCTCCTCCCCGGATTGCGGGGATGAGAAAACAGAGCGCAGATGTTCTATGACGCCCGCAAGAAGAACGATCACGGCCTGCCCCACGATCCGTTCAAGGCCATTGTGGCGCCGCGACCGATCGGCTGGATCAGCTCGATCAGCGCTGCCGGCGAGATCAACCTTGCGCCCTATTCATGGTTCAACGGGGTGTCGAGCGCTCCCCCGATGGTGATGTTCTCCAGCGAGCAGCGCAAGGATTCGCTGACCTTCATTGAGGAGACCAAGGAATTCGTCTGCAATTTCGCGAGCTGGGAACTGCGCGAGCGGATCAACCAGACCTCAGCGCCGTTCCCACGCGGGGTCAATGAAATGGAAAAGTGCGGGCTTGTGCCTGAGCCTTCGCGGCTCGTGCGGCCGCCGCGGGTCGCGGCATCACCCTGCGCCCTCGAATGCAGATGGGTGCACACCGTATCCCTCACCGACTATGAGGGGCGTGCTACCGACCGCCATGTCGTATTCGGCCAGGTGATCGGCGTCTATATCGATGACCGGTTCATTCGGGACGGCCTGCTCGACACCGGCTCGATGCGGCCGATCATGCGAGCCGGCTATCACGACTACTATGCCACAACATCCGAGCTGCGCTTCTCCATGCGCCGCCCGACGAGCGTTGGCGGCGAGAGCTGAGCCGCCCGCCTGCCTCCCCTGCAGCGCGAGACCTTTGAGAGCAAATTTCGCGCTCGCGGGGAAATGACTTCAGGGAGGCGACCGGTTGCGTTATCGTTCAGATATGACAAGTCTTCTGAAAGGCGGCGTCCCAGCTTGAACATGCTGCGACAACAGTCGACCGGCGAACTCGCCCCTCCCGGACCGCATCCGGAAGACCGACTCTCGATTGGCCTCGTGTTGGGCGGCGGCGCCGCCCGCGGGTTCGCCCATATCGGCGTGTTGCGAACTCTGATCGCGCACGGCATCCGTCCCGACGTGATTACCGGCACCTCGATCGGAGCGGTCGTCGCCGGACTCTACGCGGCCGGGGAACTCGATACCCTCGAGGATTGGTCGCGCCAATTGACCCGCCGGCGCGTGCTCGGCTATCTCGACTTCCGGTTCGGAGGCTCCGGGTTGATCAGCGGGGAGCGCCTCGTCGGCAGACTCGAGGATGTCCTCGGCGACACCAGCTTTGCGGATGTGCCGATGCGGCTCGCTGCAATCGCGACCGAGATCGGCACCGGGCATGAGATTTGGCTCACACGCGGCCGGCTGTCCGAGGCGATGGCGGCCTCCTACGCATTGCCCGGGATCTTTCCCCCCAAGCTGATCGGCGGCCGCTGGCTGATGGACGGTGCAATGGTCAATCCGCTGCCGATCTCGGCAGCGCGTGCGCTGGGCGCACGCCTCGTTATCGCCATCAACCTCAATGCCGACAATTTCGGTCGTGGCACCATCATCCAGGATCACGGCCCCGATGCCGCGGATGATGCGCGGCGCGCGCAACATGCCCTCGAGCGTCGGCGCAGCGTTTTTCGACCCGACCGATTGATCCGCCGCCAGTTTTTCGCAGCGCCGCACGGGCCGAGCCTGTCCACCGTCATGGTCGAAGCGTTCCAGGTCATGCAGGACCGCATCACCCGCTCCCGCCTTGCCGGTGATCCGCCCGATGTCATGATCAGTCCGCGGCTCGCGCGCATTAATCTCTTCGACTTCCACCGCGCGAGCGAAACGATCGCGATTGGCGCCGAAGCCGCCGAGAAATCCATTGAGGCGATTTCCGAGTCGATCACCGCGCTGAGCTGATCCGGGCCATGCGAATATTTTCGCGCAGGGCGTTTGTTGCGGTTCAAGCTCGCTCAATCTCGCTTTGACCAACGTCGCCGATCGACACGACGCAGGCGAGCCGTCCCGGTTCGATCACCGGAACATGCCGGAACCTGCCGCTTGTGACGCGCTCCATGATTTCGGCAATGGTTTCGCTGCGATCGCAGGTGACCGGGGATCACCTCTGCCGGCGCGCAGCGCCGCCAACCTTTCTCGTTGGGCACGCGCACGACATCGCCGCGCTCCGTGCCCGCGATGCCGTGATCGGCGCCGGCAGCACGCAGCGTGCCGATGCGGTGCTTCGCGTCGTCAAGCCGATCCGGAACGAAACATTGGCAAACCGCCGTGGCTCTGCCGTGCTCGGTAAAAGAACCAGCTCGAACTGTACTGCTGTCGAAGCGACCGAAGACCGGCGAGATTGCTAAAGACGCATCTGACGGGATCGACCTTTTAAGAAGTTTCCGGCGTTTCGTGGAGAAGCTGCGGCAGAGGAGCGGCATATCCGCATGGCACTGGAGTTTGCGATCTTGGACGAGGTGCTCGGTAGGCGCTGGGATCAAGTCGATCTCGGGAAAGAAGATGCGGACGATTGAAGCCGCAGACATCAAGGCCAGTCGGCAGCATGGAGTTCCGCTCCGGGGCAGAGCTTTGGACATCGCGCGCCAGATTCGCCGATCGAGGCGGTGATTACCCCCTTCACGGCCGCGATCGCGACGGCCGGCTGGGGCGACGTTGCCAAAATGGCTTCAGGGCAAGCGTTAGGACTGGGCAGGCCGACAGCAGCGGTTCCCGCGTGAATGGCAGAGATCAGCCTGACGGACAGCGTGGGTAACCGAACCGCTCGTACTGGCGCGACGATATATCGGCGCCTGGGCAGCCTCTTGAACGGCGCCGATCGCGAAGGTCGTCGAGCTGCGGCCTGAAGCGCTGACCCGGTTCCGTCAACGGCTCGATCGGAAATGCTCGAGCCTTTATCATTTCTGTGTGGGGCCACGACCGAATGCGCAGGCTCGCTGCCCCGGGCAACGAGGCTAGACGACCATGCAAGAGCCATCCGCCGCACCGTTCTAGCCAGACTTATGACCTTTGACGGTGACTGTCTCGTAATCCGGGCTCATCTCGACGTCCCAGCCCGGCACAAGCGCGACCCAAGCCTGGTTTTTGCGCTGGGCGACACGAACGCCGTCAACGACGATGAACGCATTGTCGCCCGTGAATCGGGCATCGGCGTTGCTGTATTTTATTTCAACGAGCACCGTCACGCGCCTGCGGCGCCTCGCTATCGCAACCAGTTTATAAACGCAGATCGCCCATGCCACGGTCACCACAATGACACCGAGGACGATCCAGTCGGGCCTAGACATACGTATCGTGCTCCCCAATGGCTTCGTTCCCCGAGCGCGCAAGCACCGCGATTGAAAATGCAATCTCAGACGTTCTGTCTCTTGAATCTAGCGCGGAGTTTCTCGGTAGCGGCAAGCGTCAAGTGCGAATGCTCATCATCGACGATTTAGTCTGTCGCCAGTCGACGCCGGCCGGGATCTGCTGGAAATTCTTGAACAACCTATGGTCGACGATCAACAATTATCACCAGTCAATTACCCGTCGACAATGGCCTCATCGGCGACCCCACCGACGCGGACGCGACCTTGGATGCATCGTTCAAAATGCCCACCGCATCGGCCTTACCGGTGACAGCTTGGGCAAGGAACGCAAATCGACAGCCGGCGAGAAAACCTGCGCCCTTCCGCTTCCCTCAGCCGAACGGCGGAGCCTGCCGCTGTGCCCGTGTCGGCAAGGACAAGCCGTTGCGCGAGGAGCTTTGCGGCCCCATCCTTGACAGACACCGGGCGCAGCGGCTCGCAAAGCCCGCGGTCGGGACGAGGGAATGGCCGTGCGCGGCCGAGCAAGGCAATGCTCATCTTGACGCCGCAGCCCACTCGCTCCGGGAATCCGCCCGCGGCATGGCAATGCGCCACCCGTCGGCGCAGGCGTTTTGGCAACCGACGGAACGCCACAAAGCGAGCCGGCAACGCCGAAGGACGCCGCGAGGGTGTGTTGCAACGACGCGGGCTGACGCTAATCGGCGCTACCCGGATCTGCCGGCACCGGGTCGAAAAGCCGGAACAGCAGCAGGCCGGCAGCGAACCCGCCGATATGGGCCTGCCAGGCGATACTCTGGTCGCCGCCCGGCACGCCGACCGACGCGATGCCAAACAGCAAGTTCAGCGCAAACCACGCGACCAGGAAAATCAGGATGCGGGGATCGCGCAAAGCGGCCGACAGCGGCGCTGCCGGCACCAGATATGCCGTCGGGTCCTCACTACGGAACACCGTGAGCGGGCCGCCGTGCTGAAATGCAAATCGGATCGCGCCTGCCATGAAACCGGAAACCGCCGCCGAGGCTCCTATCATCGGCATTGCCTCGCCCCAATGGGTGAGAAGATGTGCGAGGGCACCGGCCGCCGCCGTCACCACGAAGAATCCAATGACGCGCAAGTTCCCGAACCGCCGCGCGACGGCGCTGCCGAATGGCAGGAACCAGACGGAATTCATGCCGAGATGGGAGATATCGCCGTGAATCAACGCGTAGGTTACGAATGTCCAGATTTCCGCACCTGTGCCGCCGGGAAAGCTCCCTGCGGGCAGCAACGAGCTGTCGTAGCGGGCCGGAACGAAAGCGAAATAGTAAAGGAACGTAATGTCCTCCTCGGTGGATAGCAGAAACTCTTCACCCGCCAGTAGAAGGATGCATATGCCAATGATCGCCAAGATGATCGGCGGTATGTTAAAGATCGGCTGAGAGGTTTTGGTCACGAGGGCTCCTAGCAAGCGCAGGCAGCAATAGGCTGTCCGACCGTTCGTCGCAAGGCCGCGCCAGAGTGGCTCGTGCCGTCTCCGGCGCCGCAACCACCTGCCGCCCATCCGCGCCGCTGCGCAATGGGCTTGAGCCAACGCACCGGCAATGGCCCGCAGAGACGGGCGAACAGGTCACCACCCGACCGTGCCGGCAACTTGAGTGGCAGTCGAGAAATGGATGTAACCATCGGCAACATCGACCGCGGCGCCGCAGAACTCGCCGTCTCGGTTCGGCCCGCGTCCATTGAGAGGTCTCACGGATCTCGCAGATCGTTCAGCGCGGCTGAGGCGATCGACCAGCCTTGACGATGGTCTTTCGCCATTGATACCAGGGCGACAGGCTGATGAGATGGGGAAACGCCAATGCTGGTCAAACCGAGCTGTCCGGTCATAGCGATCGAAGAACACTACTGGGATGCCGAGTTGGCGTCGCATTTCACGGGCATCGAGGCCGGCCGGCCCGGCGGGACGCAGCGGCGCCTCGATGATCTCGGCGCCCTGCGTCTGAAGGAGATGGATGGCGCCGGCATCGACATCCAAGTGTTGTCCCACGGCGCGCCGTCCGTCCAGAAAATTCCCGCCGACATCGCAGTGCCACTGAGCCGGCGGGTCAACGACCGGCTGCATGCGGCGATTGCGGCTCATCCGACGCGGTTTGCAGGCTTTGCCGCACTGCCCACCGCCGCGCCTGAGGCCGCGGCGGACGAACTTGAGCGCTGCGTTACCAAGCTTGGTTTCAAGGGCGCCATGGTCCATGGCCTCGCCAACGGCAAATTCGTTGACCACCGTCAATTCTGGCCGATCTATGCCCGCGCCGAACGGCTCGACGTGCCGATCTACCTGCATCCCTCGCTGCCCCATGCCGGCGTGACGCAGGCCTATTACGCCGACTACGCCCAGCAGTTCCCCATGGTCGTGCGGCCCGCCTGGGGTTACACGGTCGAGACCGCGACCACCGCGATCCGCATGGTGCTGAGCGGGGTTTTCGAAGCCCATCCTCGCCTGAGAATCATTCTCGGCCATCTCGGCGAAACCTTGCCGTTCCTGGTGTGGCGCATCGACCAGGCGCTGGCGCGGCCCGGACAGCAGTCGCTGAGCTTCCGCGATGTCTTCTGCAACAACTTCTACGTCACCACGAGCGGAAATTTTTCCAATCCCGCGCTGCTGTGTTGCATCATGGAAATGGGCGTCGATCGCATACTCTTTGCGGTCGATTGGCCGTTCGTGGAGAACCCGCCGGCCATTCAATGGCTCGCAACCGCGCCGATCTGCGACGAGGACAAAATTAAGATCCTCAGCGGAAACGCGAAGCGCTTGCTAGGGATGTAAACGTCTCAGCGTGACATCACCAGGCGCTGATCCAATCCGCAACATCATAAACCATCGAACCAACCACGCAGGCAGCCAGCGCCGCCCACAGTACCGCCAGCACGACGGCGCGGTTCGTGCGAAGCAAGGCGTTGAACTGGTCATGCTGATTGAGGTGCCGAACCACGGTATCCCCGCTTGAGCCGGTAACAGCCCATCCACTGGCAGAAACGCTTGAAGCCCATATTTGTTGCCGAATTGAGGACGTGCAGCTGTTGATTAACGCAAGGCTGGATTGCAGTTACCTCGCGTCTCGCGTGACAATCTATGTGATCGGCCTGCGGTGCGGGCAAATTCAGGCGAGAAGCCCAATAAGAGCTTGCAAAACAACCCGCTTCGCCCGCCCTGCTCGTGTCAGGCTTCAATTGCGCCGCAGCTCTAGCCCGACTTTTCGGTCCACGAACCGCAATGTGTAGGATTTGCGGTAGTCCAGGCCGGCCTTGACCACGCCGGCCCGCACCATCGTGTCGAAGAAATTCGCCATGCGAGCGTCCGTCATCGCGCCGATGCCAAGCTCCAGCGCATCGCCGGAATCCACAATGCCATATTCCTTCATTCGCGCCACCGAAGAGGCGAGCAGCTCGTCGGTCATCTCCGGATTCTCGCGTTTGATCATGGCGTTGGCAGGCGCATTGTCGTGATAAAGGTAATTGTACCAGCCGACGATCGAGGCGTCGACGAAACGCTGCACCACGTCGGGCTTGCGCCCGAGGAGGTCGCGCCGCGTTTCGATCAATGTCGAATAGCTGCTAAAGCCGTAGTCGGCGATCAGGAAAATCTTAGGCTTCACTCCGGTCCGCTTCTCGATTGCGTAAGGCTCGGACGTCACATAGCCCTGCATGACGCTGTTGCGGTCGGCCAGAAAGGGTTGCGGATTGAACGTGTAGGGCCGGACCTGGCTGTCCGTTAGCCCATAGTCCGCCTTGAGCCATTGAAAATAGCTCGCCATGCCTTCCTTGGAGATATAGAGCACCAGGCCCTTTAGATCCTCAAGGGTGTTGATGCCGCGATCGGGATGCGCGATCAGGACCTGCGGGTCCTTCTGGAACATCGAGGCGACGACGATCGTCGGAATATTCTGCTCGACCGCATCGAAGGACTGCAGCGTGTTCGCGCTCAGGTAAAAATCGATCTTTCCCACCGGCAGGAGGATGCGGTTGTTGACCTGCGGACCGCCGGGAACGATGGTGACATCGAGCCCGTGTCTGCGGTAGGTGCCGTCCGCCAGCGCCTGATAGAATCCGCCGTGTTCGGCCTCCGCCACCCAGTTGGTGGCAAACGACACCTTGTCGAGCGTCTGTCCGACGCCAGCATGGCCGGCGAGTATGTTGCCGGCCACAGCACCGGCGATTATGAAACGCGCAGCCGCGAAAACGCGGACAGCTCTGCCGAGGATGGGTCTCCACAACATGCTTCTCGGAAGTCCGGGGTTTTCCATGGGTTCATTCTCCGAACGCGTCCGCAACTTACGCGAAAC
>JASHRR010000105.1 GCA_030037185.1 Xanthobacteraceae bacterium
CTTCCGCGTGTTCGACGTTCCAACCACTTGTGCCAGATCCGCACGACTTGATAGCGATATTCCTGAATCCGCCGAATGTTCCCCGTGATGCCGTAGTAGGCGTAGTGACCGTTGAGTACTGCAGACAGCCAGGCGCGCTGTTCGCGTGCAGGCCGGTGCCGGTTGGTCCGGCACCAGGCCTTGACCGCGGCCAGCGATAGCCGTCCACTCGCCTAGTGCTCAGCGCTGCTCCTCGATTCGGCGATCACCAAGGATCAAGGGCGATTTGACCGATAAGCAGTCCTTCACCGCCGCGCTCAAGGACTTCCGATCTGAAGGGTAAATTCAACCATGATCACATGCGATCCAGGATTTGTTCGCACTCGAGACCGGGATGGCAATAAAGATCGCACACGCATAAGACGATCATGGCCGACGGCGGGGACGCCGGGTTTGCCGATCATTAAGACTGGTTGGAGTGCTGCTATCCGAGCTTGCGTCTGTTCGGATGTTTCTTCTCCGAAGCCAAACTATCCCTTCGCGTGAAGTGTTCAATCACTTGCAGGCCCGTCCCGGTCACGTGGTCCCGCATCAATCTGTAGGCGCCCTCGGCGTCAGAATCAGAAATTGCGACAACGATCCCATCATGCTCGTGAAATGAATACGCTGTTTGCCCGGGTTTGAACTGCAGCGCCCTGAAAGGGGCAAGCCGTTGCCGATAGCTCCTGGCCACCGAGGCTATGCTCACGTTGTGCGCTCCCCGATAGATAAATTCGTGGAACTCATTATTCAGGCCCGCGAAATCTTTTTCGCCTTCAGCAATTTTCTTTCGCCGATTGTCATTCGAGACTTGCAGTCGCTTCTTTTCAAGCGCCGTCATCCGAACCGCGCCCAGACGCGAACACAGGCCTTCGAACTCAGCAAGCGCCTCAAACATATCGTTGAGCTGATCGACGTCGATCCGTGCAACTGTAACGCCCTTTCTCGCAGTCACCTCAACAAGTCCTGTTCCGCTCAATCGTCGAAGAGCCTCGCGAATCGGCGTTCGCGAAACCCCGAATTTTCGGCAGATGCTTGGCTCATCAAGTCGAGCGCCGGGCTCAACTGCCCCGGACAAAATGTCCTTCACCAGCGCTTCGAATACTTCGTCGGAGAGCGTCACGGTCAACAGTGCCTGATTCGATTACGCCGAGCCAGTAGCGGCGCCGATGAAAGGCTAGTCGATGAAGAGCTTGACGACATCTTCGGTCCTCATGCATCGCCCTTAGCATGCCGGCCGTGGAAGATCACGCCGGTTGACACGTATACGTAGCATAGATATCGTATGCGTGATCGAGGTATACAAGATGATCCGCGGCGTTGATGGCGCACGTGCATTCCACTGTTGCTGGCTCGCCCTGCTGGCGATCGGGCTGTTGCTCGGTCGGTCTACCGCACAGACCTGGCCACAACGACCGGTCAAGCTGATCGTCACCCTAGGTCCTGGCAGCGGGGTCGATTTCGGCACTCGACTACTCGCTGACCGCCTCAGCAGACGCTGGGGGCAACCGGTTGTGATCGAAAATCGTCCGGGCGGTGATGCTGTGGTCGCCGTCAACGCGGTGATCGGCGCCGCCGACGATCACATCCTGCTCGCATCGCCCACGTCGGCGTTGACCGCGCATCCTTATCTTCTCGACAAGATGCCCTATAGGGAAAGTGATCTGCTCCCGATCGCTCGCGGCTGGAACACTGTGATCGTGATCGCCGTGCCTACCTCACTGAAAGTCTCGTCGCTGCAGGATCTGGTTGATATGGCTAGGGTCAATCCCGGAAAGCTCAACTGGGCGGGCACGACGGGAGCGATCGATTTCCTATTCGCCGGATTCCTCAAGAAGAGGAATTTGCAGATGGAGCGTGTTCCTTACCGCAATCCGCAGGACGCGGCCAACGACGTGGCGACGGAGCGCGTCCAGGTAACGGAGGCATCGCTAGCGACAGTTCGCCCGCAGCTGCAGGCCGGAGCACTCAAGCTCCTTGTCACGACGAACAGCGTGAGGGCGAAGGCCTATCCCGAAGTTCCCACAGTCGAGCAGGAAGGCTATCGGGAGCTTATGCTTGACGGTCTCGTGGGATTTTTCGGTCCAAGGGGCATGTCGCTGCGGCTGCGGGAGCACATTGCTGCGGACATCCGAGGAGAGGTCATGCAACCGGACTTCGGCGAAAAGCTCAGCCTAACGGGCCAGATTGCGAACGCAGGGGACCCGTCTGAGTTCGAGGCAGCAATACAAGAGCAACGCCAGCGCCTCGCAATTGCAGCGAAAGATTTGGGTCTCAAGCCTGCACACTAAAGCGGCCGACGACCGCCGCGGCGCATAACCGTCAGAACCGCAAAAGCCCTCTCAACGTCCGGGGTGGGCACCGCGCATGAGGGTTCTGGGGACTTCACCGTCAATGCGACACGTGATGTCGTTTACAGGACGCTGAGAGACGCAAGCTCTTTTGGTCGAATTTGTCGAAGGCCTTGTCGCGCGGGGCGCTCAGCTCAAGATCGTGAGCCGCGCACAATACACGCACCTAAGACGATCGCCCATGGAAAAATAACGTCGCTCGAAACGAGCGCCGCAGATCGTTGAGACTCAACTCTTCGGTGGCGCGCTCATGCAATCGGCTTCACTTTATTCGAAAAGACGCATATCGATGGCGGCCGGATCACCAACGCTTCGCTTGCCGATAACAAGATCGCGGAAATGCAGGACCTCACGGTAGGACCGAAAATCTCCATCTCCAGCACGAACACATGGTCCGTTCGCAGCCAAGGGTGTCGGCGAAACCTCAATGTTGTGCCTCTCCCCGGCCATCGCCAACGCACTGGACGATGCCGTGGCCGTCGGATTAACTGAGCTTCCGCTCAACCCGGAGCGGTCCTTCGGGCGATCAAGCTAAGGCTGGAAGGCCTGTGGAGGACAGTTGATATCGCGGCCGCTCGCATCACATTCAAACTTCACCGTGCCCAGGTCTCGGCGGATGTCTGCCGCTGCGCGGGCGCATCCTGAGGTGCTGGATGCTTTCAGGCTTGCGTCCCAGAAACGGAACACTCGGACTTGCGTGCAGCACAGAGCAGACTGAAGCTGAGGGCATAATCACATGGCCGCGTTGCCTCCGAGAGTCGGACTGATCCTTACGGGCGGAACAATTGATTCGGTGGGCACCGATCGCTTGGACTTGGCTTGGTATATCGAGGCGAACAAGCGGTTGGGCGACGGCGAGCTGCTTGATCGGCTTCCTGAACTCAAGAGCATTGCTCGCGTGCAGGAAATACCGTTCCGCCGCCTTCCAAGCCAGGCATTGCTGGACTCCGATTGGCTCGATTTGGTGCGAAAGATCCATTCGATCTTCGAGGACGATCAAGCAGACGCGATTGTCATTACTCACGGAACCAATACTCTCGAAGAGACAGGCTATTTCCTTAATCTTGTCCTCAAGACCGAGAAGCCCGTAGTTCTCGTGGGCTCGATGCGACCATCATCTGCGATCAGCGCCGATGGCTATCTCAATGTGGTCAATGCGGTTCGCGTCGCTGCGGATTCGCAATCGGTAGGCCGCGGCTGCTTGGTGGTGATGAACGACACAATTTTCAATGCCCGAGATGTGACGAAAAACTCTACCTATCGCGTCGAAGCATTTAGATCTCGCGATCTCGGTCCGCTTGGGTTCGCCGACGCCGACGGCAAGGTGATTTACTATCACCAGCCCGCGAGAAAGCATACGACGCACACTGAGTTCGACGTGCGGACGATGACGTCCCTGCCGCGCGTGGATATCGTTCTCTCCTACGTCAATGCCGATAGCGTGATGATCGACGCGGCGGCGAAGGCCGGCGCCAAAGGCATCGTCAGTGCCGCAACCGGAGCCGGTCGGCCAACTCCTGCTCAGGATGAAGCGTTCGATCGAGCCTATCGAGAGCACGGCACGATCATGTGCCTGTGCAGCCGCGTCGCATCGGGCCGCGTTGTGCGCAGCCCGGGCTTAAGACGCAGGGGCTTTGTGGCCTCAGACAGCCTGCAGCCGTGGAAGGCACGAGTCCTCCTTTCCCTTGGGCTCTCGAAAACGAACGACGCAGACGACCTTCAACGTATGTTTGACACCTATTAGCATCCAGCTAACAACGTCTACGATCCCAGGCGTTATCGGAAAAACCGAGGAGACAGCACATGCAGGCGGATCTCGTTGTAAAGAATGGATCGATCGTCACGCCGGAGGCTACGCTGGAAGGCGGCGTCGCTATCGCAGACGGCAAGATCGTGGCGATCGGCGGCAACGGCACATTGCCGGACGGCAAGCAGATAATCGATGCCAGCGGGCTGCACATCCTTCCAGGCCTGATCGACGCGCACGTACACTTTCGTGATCCTGGCGTAACGCACAAGGAAGATTTCTCGACGGGCTCCACCGCTGCCGTGTGTGGTGGTATCACCACAGTTATCGATATGCCCAACCAGATCCCGCCGACCGAGAATGCCGAACAGGTCGACGTCAAACGAAAAATCGCGGAATCCAAATCCCTCTGCGATTTCGGGGTGCTTGGCGTCGTGCATCAGACAAACGCCGACGATATCCTTCCTATGGCGAACAAAGGAGTAATTGGCTACAAGATCTTCTTCGGCGAAACCATTGGTAACCTGCCTTTCCCAGACGACGGCATGTGCCAGATCGTATTCCCCAACATCACAGAGTCGGGCGTGCCGCTGTGTGTCCACGCCGAGAACAGGCAGATTCAGCATTTCTGGACCAACAAGCTGAAGGCAGAAGGCAAGAACGATCCGGTTTACTGGGAGTCATCGCGTCCCTGGCTCTGCGAGGCGGAATCGATCGCCCACATCATGTTCTTCGCGGAAAACTTCGGAACCAAGCTGCACATCGTGCACGCCTCGACCAGGCAGGCTGTGCAAATGCTTCGTGATGCCAAGGCTCGTGGCCTGCGGTTCACCGGTGAAACTCAGCCGCATTACCTGCTGCGGGTCGACACAGACATGAAGGAGGTCGGGCCGTTGTTGAAAATGAACCCGCCAGTGCGTTCGAAAGAGCACCAGGATGCATTGTGGCAGGGGTTGCTGGACGGCTCGATCGATATGATCGCGACCGACCACTCGCCTCACACCCTCGAAGAAAAGGGCTGCGATATCAACGGTAAGATGACTAGGTCAGCCATTTGGGACTGCATCTCAGGCTTCTGCGGCGTCGAAACCAATGTCCCTTTGATGTTGACGCAAGTCAGCAAGGGGCGCATGACGCTCAACCATTACGTCAAAGTCCAGAGCGAAAACGTTGCCAAGGTCTGGCAGATGTATCCCAAGAAAGGTGCGATCCGCCTTGGCTCCGACGGCGATCTGACGATCGTCGACATGAACAAGAAAGCAACCATTGATCCCAACAAGTTGCACAGCAAGAACCACCCGACGCCGTGGGGCGGCTGGACGGTCAAGGGCCTACCGGTTTATACCATCGTGCGCGGCCACGTGCAGATGAAGGATGGCGAACCTGTCGGCAAGGTCGTCGGCCAAATGCAGACGCCGATCATCAACTCCTAAAGAAGAAGGCCGGCAGTGGACTCCCGCATTTCAGCGCGATCGGCGAGGCCGAGGGCTTGACGGACGTCTTTGCAGCACACACCTCGTTTTCCATGGCCACCGCCCACCAATCCGCGTCGAAGGCATCGGTTGTTATCCTAACCGGGTTTCTCGGCTCCGGCAAAACGACGCTGCTCAATCGTATCCTGACTGCTGAGCACGGCCGCCGGGTCGCCGTCATCGTCAACGAGTTCGGCGCCGTTGGCATCGATCATCACCTGTTGCTGTCCCCCAATCAGGAGGTGGTGCAGATGAACAACGGTTGCATCTGCTGTACTGTCCGTGGGGATCTGGTGCGAAGCTTCTTCCAGCTGCTGGATCATCGCGACAGGTTCGACACCGTCGTGATCGAAACGACCGGGCTTGCCGAGCCGGCGCCGGTCGCACAGAGCGTTTATGCCGATGAACGTATCAGAAGCCAATTCACGCTCGCCGGCGTCGTAACGGTGGTTGACGCCAAATACATCTCGGCCCGGCTCGAGGAGTCGGCTGAGGCATGCGAGCAGATCGCCTTTGCCGACTTGATCGTGCTCAATAAGACCGATCTCTCGACACCGGAGAAGCTTGACGAAACCGAGCGGCAGCTGGCTCGCTTGAATAAGGTCGCCGCGATCGAGCGGGCAAAGAACTCGGATATTGATCTCGGCCGCATTTTCAATCTCGGCGAGATCGATTTTGCCGGCAAACTACAGGGCTATGATCGCGATCCCTGTGATGATCAGAACCACCACCATGCGCATGACCACCATCACAACCACCTGCAAAATATCGAGACCCTGTGCATCGAGCACCCCGGCGAGCTCGATGGCCTAACAGTGAGCATTTGGTTTCGCTCCGTCATCCGACGGATGGGAGACCGGCTCCTGCGTATGAAGGGCATTCTCAGCCTGAAAGGGGACAATGATCAGTTCCTGCTCCAGGGCGTGCACTGGGATTTTGAGGGGCGGCCGGGCCGAGCCTGGGGTCCCGACGAAAGCCGCGTAAACCGTCTGGTGTTCATCGGCCGGGGTCTCGACGCGGACGAAATCACGCGCGGGTTTCACGACTGCCTGTTCATTCCCGGTTCGCGGGACGCGGCCACAGGGTCCGATCCGTTCGGAAGATATATCGAAATCTCGCCTTATACGCTTGAGCAGATCCGCTATTGGATGCGTCAGAACTTCAATTTCGCCAAGGAAGTTCCGATCCTCATCAAGGAGGTGCCCTGCGTCAAGGACAAGTGTCCGCCTATCGAAACAGCCATCATGGCCATGGAGCCTAACGCGCCGCCGCGCGCGTTCAAGGTGCAGAAGCCGATTAACGAAATCACTTTCGACCATATCTACGATCTCATCGAGAATCCGATGCCCTGCTGTTGATGCGCGCTTTCTCGACACGCGGGCGGTCAGTCAGTCGCAAACCCTAAAGCCCCGTGCGACATTGACCGCATCATAGCCGTGCGAAATGACACCCCGGAAGAAGCGATGAACGGTATCGAGATCGCGCACGGAGATATCCCCCAACAGCGGGTCATTGATCTCGCGGAGCATCAGCCCCAAGCGTGATAGCAATTGTCTTGAGGCCCGCGTCAGCTCGACGGAAACCGCGCGCCGATCCAAAGGATCCGGCTTCTTCGTCAGCATCCCCTTGTCTACGAGCCTTGCGACCTCGGCGGTGACGTGAGCTGCCGCTACGTGGAGATGGTCCGCGATCGCCCGCAGGGTCATGTCGCTGCCTCGCTCCAAGTACCGTACAGCAAGCAGGACGGAGTACTCAGCGGAACTGAGCGACAACGCCGACGCAATCTCGTGTCGGAGCAGACGCAACAGCGACATGGCGGCATACATGTCGGCGATGAACGTTCGCATCTTTGCATCGTCCACCGGAATATCTTTGGCACTGCGATTGGATCCGGAGCGGCTACGCGGATGCCCACGGACATCGGACGGGTCCATCAACCCGGCATCCGTCGCAAGTTTCCCTCCTCGATTTTCCCTCGGCCGTCTGCGCACTTGCTTCAAGCTTCCACTCCCCGCACCAAGCACCGATCCGATCTAGCGATC
>JASHRR010000875.1 GCA_030037185.1 Xanthobacteraceae bacterium
TTCGAACTTCAGGCTGCCGCCACCGAGGACAACATCGTGCTGTCGCTGACCGCGGTCCACAGCTTCGAACTGGCGGAAGTTGCGCGCTATCTTCATTCCGGCAGCGCGCGCACGCTGCTCGTCCAGGCCATGCTCGACGCGCCGATGTTCACCACGCGGTGGCGTTGGGTGGCGAGCGTCGCGCTTGCCCTGCCGCGGTTCCGCAGCGGCCGCAAGGTGCCGCCGCAGTTCATGCGCATGCAGGCGGAGGACCTGATCGCGGCAATCTTCCCGGACCAGATCGCCTGCGCCGAGAACCTGGTGGGGGAGCGGGAGGTGCCGGATCATCCCTTGACCAACCAGGCGATAGCGGACTGCCTGCACGAAGCAATGGACATCGAAGGGCTGGAGCGGCTGCTCAGCCGCCTCGAAGGCGGCGACATCCGCGTGGTCGCCTGCGACCTCACCCAGCCATCGCCGCTGGCGCTCGAAGCACTGTCTGCCCGGCCTTACGCCTTTCTCGACGATGCGCCGTTGGAGGAGCGGCGCGCCCAGGCCGTCATGGCGCGCCGCTGGCACGATCCGCAAAGCGCTTCGGAACTTGGCCGCTTGGATCTGCATGCTATCGAACGCGTACGAAATGAGGCTTGGCCCGACCCTACCAATGCCGAGGAACTCCATGACGCGCTGTTGTGGCTCGGTTGCCTGACCGATGCGGAGGTTGAGGCCGTGCCCTCCTGGAAGGGCTGGCTGGCGGCGCTCGCGCAGGAGAACCGCGCCACCCGCCTGGAAACTGCCGAGGCCGCGTTCTGGGTTGCGGCCGAGCGGCTCAATCAGTTCGATGCCGTGTGGCCGCAGGCGCGGCGCGACGCGCAGATTGCGCCGCCGGCACAAGGGCTGCAAACCGTGTGGTCGGCGGAGCAGGCCCTGGTCGAAATCCTGCGCGGCCGCCTGGAAGGCCTCGGCCCGATGACGCGAACCGGGTTGGCGGCGCCGCTAGGGCTCGCACCCGAGGTGGCCGAAAGCGCCCTGTTGGCACTGGAGGTCGAAGGCTCCGTCCTGCGTGGACGATTCATTCACGGCGCAAACGACCAACAGTGGTGCGACCGCCGCCTGCTTGCCCGCATCCACCACTATACGGTCCAGCGCTTGCGCGCCGAGATCGAGCCGGTCGCTGCGCGGGAGTTCCTGCGCTTCCTGTTTGCGTGGCAGCAGGTAGCCGAAGAGACCCGATTGGAGGGACCCGATGCGATGCCGGCGGCGCTGGCCTCTCTCGAGGGGTTTGAAGCGCCGGCAAACGCGTGGGAGACCGAGATCCTCCCGGCCCGCATTGCCAAGTATGAGCCGGCGTGGCTCGACGCCCAATGCCTGTCCGGTCAGCGCACGTGGGCAAGGCTGATTCCGCCGCGCGCCGCCAACAGCCGCGGACATGCCGCAACACCCGTACGCTCGACGCCGATTGCCTTGCTGGAGCGTCGCCGCGCCCCGCTATGGATGTCGCTTGCGGGTCCATCCGGCGCAATTCACCTAACTCCACACGCTCAGGCTGCGTGCGAATGCCTGGCGGCGCATGGCGCATTGTTCTTCGATGAGCTGACCGAGGCAACCCGCCTGTTGCGCTCGCAAGTCGAAGATGCCCTTGCCGAGCTGGTGGCGCTTGGTGTGGCGAACTCGGACAGCTTCGGTGGTTTGCGCGCGCTGTTGGTGCCGTCGGCCCAGCGCAAGCCGCTTGCAGGCGTCAAGCGACGCGGCCGCGTCTTTTCTTTTGGCATGGAGAGCGCCGGCCGATGGTCGCTGATCCGCCGCGAGCCGCAGCCGACTTGCCTTCCCGCCGCGGCCGGCGGGGGAGGGCCTGGGGGCAGGGTGGGGGGCGACGAGACCACGGCGGCTGCGATCGAGCATGCGGCGCGGACACTGCTGCGACGATACGGCGTTGTGTTCTGGCGCCTTCTGACGCGGGAAGCTGCCTCTTTGCCGCCATGGCGCGACCTGCTGCGGGTCTATCGCCGGCTCGAGGCGCGTGGAGAAATCCGCGGCGGTCGGTTCGTCGCGGGTTTCTCCGGCGAGCAATACGCCCTGCCGGACGCCGTCGGGCTGTTGCGCAAGATGCGCCGCCAGCCGGTCTGCGGCCAATGGGTATCGCTCTCTGCGGCCGATCCGCTCAATCTCGTCGGCATTCTCACCCCGGGGGCGCGATTGGCGGCACTCACCGGAAATCGCCTCCTCTATCGCGACGGCGTGCCCGTCGCGGTCCTCTCCGGCGGAAAGGTGCAGTTTCTCGTCACCCTCGACGCCGCGGCGCAATGGGAGGCACAGACGAGGCTGTTGCGTTCACCCGCCCCGGCGCTGATGGCCGATTTAGCCTAACGGCGATGCAGATCGAGGTCGACAGCGACGCCGATGACACGGGTATCAAGAATCCGAAGCGCATCCGGCTCAACGGGCGCGTTGTCGAAATCGTCGAAGCAATCGATCGCTGGCCGGGAGGGGATTATTGCTACTTCAAGGTCAGGGGCGACGACGGCAATCTCTACATCCTTCGCCTGAACGAGGCTCGCGACAGCTGGGAACTGACGATGTTTCAGCGCCAGAGCATTTCGTAGTCGTTCGCCGACGTTCAAGAAGTGCCCGATTCATCGGTCTCACTTCAGTCGAAGCCTCCCTACACATTCGCCGACGTTCGCTACAAACCTACGTTTAGACGTCGGTGCAGACGTAGGTGCAAAGACCCACCTGTGGCAAGGCTACGCGATCGCCTTTCAGACCGCGCGCTAAGAAACTTGCAGCCCTGACCCACACCGTAGCCCGACGACGGCCAACTTATTTTCGTGCTGACAACGGACCTAGGAGCTACTCGAACACTTGATGAACGCAGACAAGGCCACAGCTAGCTGCCACAGCTAGCTAAGCTAAGTTCGTTGGCAAGCAAACGGAAATTTACATTTACTTTAGGCACCATAATGGCTACGATAATAACCATTATACAAAGGCCATGCGCTGAACACCACCATTGCCGCAAAGTTTCCACAGCACGGCGATCTGCTCCGCGTCACGCTTTGGGAAGTCGTAGCCCTGACACTTTCGTCACAAGCGAAAATACCGAATGGCGCGTCGAAAAAGTGCTCGATCGCCATGCGCTGGTCTTGCGTCGGTTTGATCGCGGCGGCAATCGGCGCATCCCGTTCCT
>JASHRR010000106.1 GCA_030037185.1 Xanthobacteraceae bacterium
GTGTTTCCCAAGGTGCGCTCCCTGCTGATGAATCGCGAGACGCTGATGGCGCATCGATCGCTGTGGGGGCGCGAGGAGGCGCCATGCCGCGCCGCGCTTTCCCGCCTCGATCCCGATGAGCAGATGCTCTTCGACGATCTCGTTTATGACCGGATCGGCGAAAAAGTGAGACTGGAACAGGAGCGCGTTTGCTACGCGCTTTGTTGGAACGGCACACTTCAAGATGATTCGCGGCTGAAATCGGCAGGAATCGGGGGCAGGGTCGCGCTATTTGATTGCGGTCGGCGCCGCCGCCCCCGCGGGCTATATGGCGGTTCGAGGAATTCTGGCAGGGACGCGGCCATTCGCGAACGAGCAAGCTCAAATGGGAGGCGGGCAGGACAAAATGGCGTACCGCAGACGTTCTCACCTGATTCGCATAAGAAGTATTATGGAATATCCTTGATGTTCCCGCTCGGATCCATTTGGTCCGCGGGCCGGGTATTCGCAGCCGTACTGGCGGGGCCGAACAAACAGAGAACATATGGCGGGCGCGGCCGTTTCAGCCAGATGCGCCTTTGAATTCGATCCGCATCCCGTCATAAGCCGGCTCGACATGCGGCGGCAGCTTGGCGCGTAATCTGTCGTAGTCGAGATCGCTGTGCATGTTGGTCAGGATCGCGCGCTGGGGGCGGATGTGGTCGATCCATTGAAGCGCCAGGTCGAGATGAAAATGGCTGGGATGGGGCCGGTACCATAAGGCGTCCACGATCCACAGCTCAATGCCGCTCAGCGCTTTTTCGGCGGCCTGCGGCACATTCACCAGGTCGGGCGTGTAAGCCATTGCCCCGAAGCGGAATCCGAGCGCCGAGATATCGCCGTGGGGAAGCTCGAACGGCATGGCGGAGACGCCTCCGCCCGCGCCGTTGATCACCACCGGCACCCCCGCGGTAATTGGGTGCCGCGTGAGATATGGCGGGTAGCTGCTGCCCGGCGGGGTCACGAAGCAATAACCGAACCGCAGCGACAGGATCCGCCAGGTCGGCTCGTCCGCATAAACGTCCACGCGCCTCCTGTGCGCGATGAAAAGCGCGCGGAGATCGTCGATCCCGTGGATGTGGTCGGCATGTTCATGGGTGTAGAGAACGCCGTCAAGATGATTGACGCCGGCATCGAGCAGCTGCTCGCGCAGATCCGGCGAGGTGTCCACCAGCGCGCAGGTCCGGCCACCGTCCGCAACGGCCCGTTCGACCAGGATCGAGCAGCGCCTGCGCCGGTTCTTGGGGTTACCAGGGTCGCAGGCGCCCCACCCGGTCCCCGGCCGCGGAACGCCGCCCGAAAAGCCGCATCCGAGAATCGTGACAGCAAAGGTCATTCGGCCGCAGCCCCTCCCCTACCCTCGCCCGCTTGTGGCGGCGGCTAATTCGATTTGCCCGCCTCCCCTGACGCGGAAAGGCAGGGGTACTTTGCCGAACAGGCGAAAGAAATTCTCCGTCGTCTGCCGCGCGATCTCCTCGAACGTGACACCGCGCGATGCGGCGAGCGTTCTTGCCGTCTGCGTCAGATAGGAGGGCTCGTTGCGCTTGCCACGGAATTTACCCGGGGCGAGGTAAGGAGCATCGGTTTCGACCAGGATCCGGTCGGCCGGCAATTCCGCCGCAATGGCGCGAAGCTCCTCGGATTTCTTGAAGGTCAGAATGCCGGTGAAGCCAATGTAAAACCCAAGATCGATTGCCCGCAATGCGAGCTCACGACTGGCGGTGAAGCAGTGGAGCACCGCCGGGAAGGCGCCCTTCCCGCTTTCCTCCTCAAGAATCCGTGCGATATCCGCATCTGCCTCCCGCGCATGCACAACAAGCGGCAACCCCGTCGCCCGCGCCGCCGCAATATGGCGTCGAAAGCCGATTTCCTGGGCATCGCGCGGACTGTAATCGTAGTGATAGTCGAGTCCGGCCTCGCCGATTGCCACCACCTTGGGGTGCCGTGACCGCTCAACCAGCTCCTCGATCGTCACATCAAGCTCCTCATGGGCATAATGCGGATGGGTGCCGATCGAGCCAAAGACGTTCGCAAATCGCTCGACGATCGCCAGCAATTCGTCAGACCGGTGCACCCGCGTCGAGATTGACACCACGCAAGCGATATCGGCCGCCGCAGCGCGCTCCATGATCGCGTCGAGGTCGGCGGCGAAATCCGGAAAGTCCAGGTGGCAATGGCTGTCGACCAGTAAGCTCATGAGGCCTACTCCTTCTCGACATAACGCGGGAATACCGGCACGGGCGGCGGCAGCGTACTGCCCGGCGCGAGGCGGCCGGAGCCGCCGAGCGCCTTAATATCGCGCCGATCGGCCGGCGCCGCAATGAGATCGAGCAGGCGCGCCGCCGCTTGCGGCATGAAAGGCTGTGCCACAATGCCAACCTGCCGGATCACCTCGGCAGTCGTGTAGAGCACGGTGCCCTGGCGCTCCGGATCGCTCTTTGCGAGTGCCCACGGGGCTTCGTTGGCGAAATAACGGTTGGCATCGGCGACCACGGCCCACGCGGCGTTGAGGACTTGGTGCAACTGCTGGGTCTTCATCGCCTCGCGCGCCCTGCCGATCAGTGCGTCCGCGGCGGCAAGGATCGTCTTATCGGCTTCGCTGAAGGGGCCGGGCGCCGGCAGAGTCCCGCCGCGGTTCTTGGCGATGATCGACAGCGAGCGCTGGGCGAGGTTGCCGAGGTCGTTGGCAAGGTCGGCATTGATGCGCGCCACGATCGCGTCGTGGCTGTAAGCGCCGTCCTGTCCGAATGGCACTTCGCGCAGCAGGAAATAGCGCAGCTGGTCGACCCCGTAAGCATCAGCAAGCGCGAACGGATCGACCACGTTGCCGGCCGATTTCGACATCTTCTCGCCGCGGTTGAACAGAAAGCCGTGGCTGAAAATGCGCCGCGGCAAAGCGAGGCCGGCCGACATCAGAAAAGCCGGCCAGTAAACGGCATGAAAGCGCACGATGTCCTTGCCGATCACGTGCAGATCGGCCGGCCAGAAGCGGCGGAATTTTACGGCCTCGGTATCCGGATATCCGAGCGCGGTGATGTAGTTGGTAAGCGCATCCACCCACACATACATGATGTGCTTTTGATCGCCCGGCACCGGAATGCCCCAGGTGAACGTGGTGCGCGAGATCGACAGGTCCTTCAGGCCGCCGCGCACGAAGCTTAATACCTCGTTGAAGCGCTCGCGCGGCAGCACAAAATCCGGCGCCCGGCGGTAGAGATCGAGGAGCTTGTCCTGATAGGCCGAAAGGCGGAAGAAATAGCTCTCCTCCTCGACCCATTCGACCGGCGTTCCCTGTGGGCCGATGCGCTTGCCATCCTCGGCGAGCTTCGTCTCGGCCTCATCGTAGTAGGCCTCGTCGCGGACCGAATACCAGCCGGAATATTTCGACAGATAGATGTCGCCGGCATCCTTCATGCGCTCCCAGATCGCCGCCGAGGAACCGTAATGCCGCGGCTCCGTGGTGCGGATGAAGTCGTCATTGGAGCAGTTGAGTCGCTCGACCATGGCGCGAAAGCGCGGCACGTTGCGATCGCTTAGTTCACGCGCAGAGACGCCCTCGCGGTTCGCAGTCTGCAGCATCTTGATGCCGTGCTCGTCAGTGCCGGTTAGAAAATAGACGTCGTAGCCGTCGAGCCGCATGAAGCGGGCAATCGCATCGGTCGCAATCGCCTCATAGGCGTGGCCGATATGCGGGACGCCGTTGGGATAGGAAATAGCCGTCGTGATGTAGAATCGAGGCTTATCTGCCATGTATCGACAACCCTTGCGCTCCTGACGGCATGACTTGCGTCTGCCGCAGGGCATTCACTCGTCAATCCTGGTGGTGTCATTGCCCGGCTTGACCGGCAACCCACTATCCACCGGCCGCGGGTTTCCTGGATCGCCCGGCAAAGCCGGACGATGACACCTTGCCGGCGGCTACTCAGCCGGGAAATGCCTGGCGGCGATACCTATCAACCGCGGGACGCCTCGGCAAGCAGACCGAACACCAGGAAAACGAAGGGCTTGCGTTCGAGGTTGAAGACCTCCACGTCGCGGGCCGACCGGTTGAGGCGCTCCCACAGGTCGGCCGTACGGGCAAGTCGCCGAAGGTTGCCGCTCTGCGTATCGAGCCTTCCGGAAAGCCAGTCGCGGACGGCGCCGACAAAGACATCGAAAAGGCCGCGGTCGCGGTCAAGTTCATCGCCAAGGGCATGCAGGACATGCGGGTCGGTCGACGGCAGCGCCCTCAACAGCGCCTCGACTTTCTCGCGGACGGCCAGCTTCGGCCCCCCCGCCAGCGCGATGGCTTGAGAAGCGCTGCCGCGGGCCGCTGCGGCCGCCGCCGCGACCGCCGGATGGTCGGCGCCGAGCGCGACAGAGGCGGCCTTCACCACATCGCCCTGCCCCAATGGCCTCAGCGCCAGCCGGCGGCAGCGCGACCGGATGGTCGGCAGCAATCGTCCCGGCGCATGGCTCACCAGCAGGAACAACGACCGCAGCGGCGGTTCCTCCAGCATTTTCAAAAGCGCGTTGCAGCCTTCCGGATATTTGAGTTCATCGGCACTGTCGACGATGCAAATCCGCCAGCCACCCTCGCCTGCGGTGGAACCGAAAAAAGTCATGAGCCGGCGCACCTGGTCGACGGTGACGACGGTGCGCATCTTGCCATTGTCGCCGGGAGTGCGCTCGAGCACGAGCAGGTCAGGATGGGCATTGACGGCCACCCGTCGGACCATGCGATGAGCCGCGTCAAGTGCGAGCGAGTCGGGCGGGGCGCGCGATGGATCCGGATAGGAGAGCACGAACCGTGCAATGCGATAGGCGAGCGTTGCCTTGCCGATGCCGGGTTCACCGGTGATCAGCCAGGCATGAGGGACGCGCCCCGACCGATAGACGGCAAGAAACTCGCGCTCGGCCCCGCTATGGCCGAACAGTACGGTCGTTTCCCGCGGCAGCGGCGCATCGCTTATGTCCTCTGTCGCGGCCCGCCTCATCGGGCGATTTCTTCAAGCGTCAACGGCGCAGTTTCTGGATGCAGGCGTCTGCACACGATCTGCAAGATCTCCGCCGCAACCTGCTGCTGCGGCTCCTTCGCATCGATCACTACGCAGCGCTCTCTCTCCTCGCCGGCGATTGCGCGAAAAGCGGCGTTGAGCGCCCGATGGTAAGCGAGATCCTCGGTCTCGAACCTGTCAGCGCCGGCGTCGCCACGTCGCGCATGCGCCCGTGCAAGGCCGATCTCGGCCGGCAGGTCAAGGATGAACGTCAGGTCGGGCTTGCAGGCTCCGACGGTGAGTTTTTCAAGGCCCCTGATGAATGGCAGGCCGACCTTGCCGACGATACCCTGATAAGCCCGCGTCGAATCAACAAAGCGGTCGCAGATCACCCACCGTCCCGACCGCAGGGCCGGTCTGATGGCCGCCTCGAGATGCTCGGCGCGGGCCGCCGCAAACAACAACGCTTCCGTACTGGGACCGAGGCGCTTGGCGGCGCCCGACAACAGCACATGGCGAATGATCTCGGCTCCGGGCGAGCCGCCGGGCTCCCGGGTCAGCAGGACACCGATGCCCATGCCGCATAGCGTCTTTTTCAGGAGTGCCGCCTGGGTCGACTTGCCGGCCCCTTCGCCGCCCTCGAATGTGATAAATTTCCCAGCCATCTCGTCATATTTCGTGGGTGGTGCGTTCTAGGTGGTGCGTTCTAGTCCAGGTGGCGCGGCAAGCAAAACCGGCGACGGCGTTGCCGTGTTGATAGCACGGGCCCCGGATTTCGCTGCGCGCAATCCGGGCACGAGCTCGCTCCCCCTACAAGCCTGATAGCTTCTTCGGCGCAGCCCGGAACAGGCCAATCATCAATTCGGAGGCCGCATCGAAGGCGCGCCGCGGAAGATCTCCCCGCTCGACGTTCTCGGCCGCGAACAACGGAACCTCGGCCACGACTCGCTCGCCGCGATAGACATCGAGATTGCCGATGGGTTGGCCTTGCTTGACCGGCGCGGACACCGGGCCCCAATAGACGATCTTTGCCATCAGGCGCTCGGCCGCATTTTTCGGTGTCAGCACGCCGATCGGCCCCTCGCCGACCAGCCCCACCGAGCCCGACGCGCCACCGAACAGCTTGGCATAGCCGACGATTTGTCCTGCTGCGAACAGCGGCTTTGGCTCGAAACCGCGATAACCGAATTCGATGATTTTTTTGGCCTCCTCGGCGCGTTCCTTGGCAGTCCTCAGGCCGTTGACCACGACCAGCAAGCGCGAGCCGTCCTGGACGGTCGAGCCGACAAGGCCGTAGCCGCCATCCTGTGTGAACCCGGTCTTCATGCCGTCGGCGCCGAGATTCATGGTGAGCAGCGGATTGCGGTTCTGTTGGCGGATCTTGTTCCAGGTGAAGTCGTGCTCCCCGTAAATGCTGTAGAACTGCGGGTAGGTGCGGATGATATGCCGAGCCAGCCGCGCAAGGTCCCGCACCGTCATCTTCTGCGCCGGGTCAGGCAAGCCGGTCGAGTTGGTGAAGTAGGAGCGGGTCAACCTGAGCTCGCGCGCCCGCTTGTTCATCATCGCCACAAACGCCGCCTCGTTGCCGGCAATACCTTCGGCAAGGGTGATGCAGGCGTCATTGCCGGACATCACGATCGCTCCCCGCAGCAGGTCCTCGACGCGAACCCGGCTATGAATAGGAGCGAACATGCTGGAGGTGTGCGATGGGGCGCCGCCGCGACGCCAAGCCTCCTCGCTCACCGTGTACTCGTCATCGATCTTGATGCGCCCCTGCTTGAGCTCGTTGAACACGACCTCCGTGGTCATCAGTTTGGCCATGCTCGATGGCGGCGTCGGCACATCGGCGCCCTTCTCGAACAGCACGGTGCCCGTCTCAACATCAACGAGGATGGCGTAGGGGGCGGTGGTCTGAAAATCGTCCTTCTTGGCGCCGACAAGTCCGATCGCCCCCGGCGCTGCCGCGGCGGAAGCGGCAAGACCGGCGACCGCGAGCACAAGGAGGCCGCGTCGCACCCAAGCGCGTTTCCTGAAACGTGCAAGCACAGTTGAATTTCTCGGTTCCAGCCCCCGCCAAAACGCGGACGCCTTCTTGCACCAATATCTTTCGTCTCCGGGCGCGGATTTCAATAGCAAGCCACCATATGGGAGACAATCGTGCCGCACCTTACGCAGCCGTAATATAGCTCCTCTGACGATCGGCTGCCGGCCTGGTTTGAGCGGTCGCGGGCGCTGGGCCGCCGCGATGAGCACCCCGCTTGGCGGGGCGCGAAGGCTGGCGCGGCGAATTGGCGGATCGCAGGCCTCGGGTTTGGTTTGCGCGCGACGGGCGCGCTGTTGGCGATCGCATCCTCCCCTGCCCTAGCGGCCTCCCCTGCCCGCGCCTTCGACCCGCGTCAATACATGCTGCGGGCATTGGCTGCCGGCATCGCGGCCGGCAACGCCAAATCGCCAGTCTGCCTGTCGGGCAGCACAGGCGCAAAGGACGAAACCGCCGGACGGATCACGGTCACGGGCCTGTTATATTCGACAGCAGATGTGCGCAGGGCGCTCGCAGTGTCGTTGTCGGGCTGGGAGTTCGGAGCCTGCCCTTCTCCGAGCGAATAAGGTCGCTGCGAGGGAACGGGTATGTTCCGCGGCAGATTGCGCGCCGACGCCAGTCGCACCACCGACGGTGGCGGCGCCGGCTCGCCCTGGCGCAAAGTGGCGATCAGCATGCCGTCGTCCGACCCCTCAAGCGGCGCCGGGCCGACATATTCGAGGCGCACCGGCGCAACCCCGCTCGTGTAGAAGCCGAGCAAGATGGCCGTTTTGACGGACACGTCAACAATGCGATCGGAATGATAAGGGCCGCGATCATTGACCCGCACGATCACCGAGCGGTTGTTGGAGAGATTTGTCACCCGCAGATAGCTCGGCATCGGCAGCGTCGCATGCGCCGCCGACACTGAATTCATGTCGAAAATCTCGCCGTTGGCAGTCTGCCGGCCATGAAAGTCCTCGCCATACCACGACGCCAGGCCCTCCGCACGGTAGTTCGGATCTTCCACCGGCACGTAGGTCTGTCCGCCGACCGAATAGGCAGGGCCAACCCGGTAGTAGCCGCCGCCTTTAGGAATAGGTTCTCCGGGCGCAACCAGGCGTGCACTGGAGGCCCCCCCGTGAAGAGGATCAACGATGCCAGCGCCGGAGCAGCCGGCGAGCGCCGGCAGGGTGACCAGCATGCATAATCGTGTTGTCCAAAGACGTTTGTTCCCCAACCCAACCCCCGCATTCGCCGGGGCGGGCTATCGGCCCGCCCTTGATTGCCCCTCCGAGGATTTCTCTGCGGTCCCCTCCCCCTCCCGCATGCGGCGGAAGTTAGTGAGCGGCCTGGCAAACGGGCTCGCCTCGCCTGCGCCAGCAGATACACACCGAGGCTAAGTTGGCTTTGTAAATAAAGCGAAAAGAAGACGCTGGTTGCGCACTCCGACATCCCGTCGTGACGGGTCCGCTCGGCGGTCGCAAACCGACGAGCCCAAGGGAGGTTTCGGCCTTGCGGCCCTCACCTCTGACCGGGCTGTTCGATTGACGGCATTCCCTTACCGGATCGTAAGTCCTCACGCGACCTGTTGTCCCATCTGGCTCTGCGGTAATCGCATGCAAAATCTGTTGCGGGATCCAAAGTTTGACTCGCTGAAGTTGGCGCCCCTGCATCCCCGCCGCGCGTCGCGGTTCCGGCCCAGAGGTTCTCCACCAACCTCGCCACCCGTGGGCGGTTTATTTTTTCAGCATCTGCTATCGCCGTGCCCCGCTTTGTCGCCTGGGTGCGAGGCGGGCTGCTTGCCGGCCGGCTCGATGAGGTCGGGGAGCGCTGCGACCCCAAAAGGAAATCGGTCAGGTGAGCTTCATCATTTCAAGCGCGGCACGGCCCAGGATGCCGTAGGGATTGCCGAAGGTCTCGCTCAGCTCATAGTGATTGTAGCCCTTGCCGACAATCAGCTGGACCGGCTTGCCGGCAGCCATCAGCGCCGCAGCGAAATCGCGAGTCTGGCGCTGAAACTCCGGCGTCTCCAAGGTGCCGTGGGCAACAATGAGCGGCGTGTGGACGTTGTCGATGTGGCGCTGGGCGGAAAGCGCTTGCTCCATTTCATCGGTGAATTTCACGTAATTACCGCGCTTCGAAAGCCTCACCGCCTTGAGGTCGTACATGCCGCTGCCGAGCACGGCGCCCTTTACAATATCGCGGGGCAGCTGCTGCTTTTCCCATTCCGTGATGACGACGCAGCCGGCAAGGTGGCTGCCAGACGAGCGGCTGGCGAGGTAGATCTCATTGGCATTAGCGCCAAATGACGCGGCGTTGCGATAGACCCAGGCAACTGCCCGCCGGCATTGGTCTACCATCGCAAAGAGGTCGCCCCCGGTCTCGATCACGTTGTTGAAATCGACCGCGATGAAGTTGGCACTGGCCTTGACGAATACCTCGGCATAGACCGCGAAATCGGCGGAGCGACCGCCGCGCCAGGCGCCGCCGTGAATAAAGATCATGGTCGGAGCATTGAGTCGTTTGGTCCTGTAGATGTCGACTTTCTCGATATCGGTTGGCCCGTAAGCGACCCGTTGCGGCCTGCCGATCACGGATATCGCTTTTTCGTTATTGGCCCGCTGCCGCTCGGCGATGTTGCGGGAGTTGAAGGCATAAACCTCCTGGTCGTAGGCGTTATCGAGATCCTCCTGGTCGAGGTCGAGCCAGACCGGCGGGCCTTTGGTGCGGGCGGGCGGGGTCGCCGGACACCTTTGCGCTGTCGCAGGATCGCTGACCAGCGCGAAACTCCCGGCCGCCGCACCGGCCACGAGGCCACGCCGCGTAAGTCTGACCTCGATGGGTTGGCGGTCCTGCATGATGTCGTCCTCCCGTGCTGGCTCGCAAGTGCCGCGAGCGTTGTTGGAAAATTACCATACGCGATGAACGAAATCAGGGGTCGGCGGCCTTGGCGCGGTCTCGCGCATCCTCTGCGGGTGCGTTACCGTGATGGTCGTGGATCCGATTAAATTGAATTGGTGGAGCGAGATGCCACAAATCGCAGACATGAAACACATCACGACATCGCCGCTGCGGGTCGGCATCATCGGCGGCGGCATCGGCGGGCTCACCGCCGCGCTTGCCTTGCTCAAGCGCGGCATCGATGTCGAGGTCTATGAGCAATCGAACCTCCTCAAGGAGGTCGGCGCGGGCGTTCAGATCGGTTCAAACGGCACCCGCGTGCTGTTTGCGCTCGGACTTAAGGACGCGCTGTACCGCGTCCAGGTCGTGCCGGCGCGGCGCGAAATCCGCCACTGGCGCACCGGCGAAACTTGGAACTGGTTCGAGCTTGGCGCGGCGTCGGCCGAGCGCTTCGGCACTCCGCACCTCATGCTCCATCGTGGCGACCTCCTCGCTGTTCTGGCAGAGTTTGTGCAGGGACTAAAGACAAACGCGGTGACGCTCGGCAAGCGATGCATCGGGGTCGAGCAGACGACGGACCATGCGGAGGTGCGATTCGCGGATGGCGACGTGAGGAAGTTCCCTTTCGTCATCGGTGCCGATGGCATTCATTCCCAGGTGCGCGCCAGCATGTTCGGCGCTGATCGGCCTGAGTTCACCGGATGCGTGGCCTGGCGCGGTTTGGTGGCGATGGACCGCCTGCCACCTCACCTTGCGCGCATGGTCGGAACGAACTGGCTCGGCCCGCTCGGCCATGTGTTGCACTATCCGGTGCGGCGCGGCGAGATGATGAATTTCATCAGCATCGTCGAGCGCGACGATTGGCAGGCGGAATCATGGACGATTGAGGGAACAAAAGGCGAGCTTGCCAATGATTTGCGCGACTGGCATGCCGACGTTCAGGCCCTCATCGACGGCCTCGATGCGGCCTACAAGTGGGCGCTGATGGTCCGCGGCCCGATGGCGCGTTGGTCGCGAGGGCGCATCACCTTGCTGGGCGATGCTTGCCATCCAACTCTGCCGTTCCTCGGTCAGGGTGCGGTGATGGCGATCGAGGATGCATATGTGGTTGCCGCCTGCATAGAGAAATACTTCGGTAATCCAATGATGGCGCTCGTCCGTTACGAAGAAATAAGGCGGGAGCGCACCGCCGCCGTCGTGCGCAAGGCGCACGAAAATCGCAGCCAAATCTTCAGCCCTGCGCTGGCCGACGAAAAAGCCGTGGCGATTTCTGTAGCACGTGACTGGCAGCAAGCCCGCCTGCGGGAACGCATGGATTGGCTTTATGCCTATGATGCAACGGCGGTGAACATCTGAGGGCAATTGGAGGCAAACACCGGGGATCACATGCCGGCCAACAGCAACATCGAACCGTCCGTCCGGCAGGCTCGCGATGAGCAATCGGCCGGACCATTGCAATTGCCGGTGAGAGGGCCAGTACGGCAGCCGACGCCGGGCGTGCGTAACCGCTCCCATTCAGGCCCGACGGGGTGGACCGGACAATGATTCCAATCCCCTGTCGGTATCCCAAGGCATCGGGCAGGCGCGCCTTCGCGAGGCGGTACGCAGCGACGTCCACCCCTGCTGTCGTGCTGACAATCATCGCGTCGACCGCTCGCCAAAACGGATCAGGCAAGCTCGTCAACAGCCGGTCTGATGATCCGAAGTTCGATGTTCTTTTGGCCCTGGCATCGGACCTGGACGAGCTTGAAGCGGGTAACCTGGGATGTTTGAAGAAGGCTTCTTTGGTGTTGAGCCGGCGCTCCTTGATGGTGAGACGGCATCGCTTTCGGTATGCATTCCGCGGACGGCGTTGCGGTGGCCGATAAGGCTTGCAGACCGCCGGCCGAACTGCCCGGAGCCGGAGCCGCCATCGGCTCTACGGCTGCGGCCCCGGCGATCAACTCCGGTTGTCCCACCGGGAGGCAATCCGCCGTGGCCGGATCGAAGACCAGCGTGCTCGCAGGTGGGCGCATTGTGGAGGAGCATTAATGCACCGCTTCCGCTCATCGCTTGAGAAGGCGCCAGGTTGACGTTTGCCGCCAACATCGACGTCGGGGCACCCAGCCAGCAGAGAGCGGCGCGATTCGGGAGAGTTGTCCGATGACGAGCTTTGGCACGGTCCCCCGCATTTTGATCCGGGGCGGCCGCGTATATGACCATGAAGGCGATGTCCACCAGCCGGCCCAGGCCGACATCCTGATCGCGGGCGAGATGATCGAGCAGGTGGGGCGGAATTTACCGGCCGACGACGGTTGTGAAGTCATTGACGCGGCCGGCAAGCTCGTGCTGCCCGGCTTCGTCAACGCGCATTATCATTCCCACGACGTGATGGCCAAGGGCCTGTTCGAAGAGCTGCCGTTCGACATCTGGACCCTGCATTCCAACCCTTCCAACTATGGCCCGCGCTCTCTCGAGGAGGTGCGGCTGCGCACGCTGATCGGCGCGGCCGAGCAGCTGCGCAACGGCATTACGACAGTTCAGGACTTCCTGACGGTGGTGCCGCGCGACGAGGCCATGGTGGATACCGTGCTGTCGGCCTATCAGCAGGCGGGCATCCGTGTCGTGTTTGCGATCGCGGCGCGCGATCGTGCTGCCCTCGATATCGCGCCGTTCATGCCGGCGGATCTGCCGCCAGCCTTGCGCCAGCGCGTGGCCGGCTCGGACGGGAACGCCAGGGACGAACTCGACTTCATTGCCGCGCAGATTAAACGGCTCGGTTCGCGCCCGACGCCGCGGCTGACCTGGGCTTTGGCGCCGTCCGCGCCGCAACGCTGTTCGCCGGAGCTGCTTGAGGGCATCGCCGCATTGTCACGCGCCTATGATCTACCAGTTCTGACTCACGTCTATGAGACGCGCATTCAAGCCGCCGCGGCGCGCCGGCAGCCGTCGGTTTCCTCCCTCATCGACGTGCTGGCGCGAGCCGGCCTGCTGACCGAAAAGCTCGGCATCGTCCACGGCGTCTGGCACACTGCACATGAGATCGCGCGGATCGCGGAGGGAGGCTCGCGCGTTGTTCATAATCCGGTCAGCAACCTCAAGCTCAAGAGCGGCATCGCCCCCATCCTCGACCTCTATCGCGCGGGAGTGGATGTCGCACTCGGCTGCGACAACTACAGTTGCGCTGAAACCCAGAACATCTTTATCGCCATGCGATTGCTGTGCCTGTTGCCGGCCGTCACCGAGCCGGAGCCCGGTCCGATCGATGCTGCCTATGCACTCAGGGCCGCCACCCTCGCAGGGGCGAGAGCGGTCGGCCTATCCGGCGCGATCGGCGCGATCAAATCCGGGATGCTGGCTGATCTGATTATCCTCGACCTTAACGATCCCGCATTCGTGCCATTGAATAGCGCAGCGCGGCAAATCGTGTTTGCGGAGTGCGGACGAGCCGTCGAAACAGTCCTGGTCAGTGGGCGCCCCGTCGTCCGCGGCGGCAAGCTGATGACGATGGATGAGGCGGCGCTGGCGGCGGCAGCCAACAACGTTGCCCCGGCGTTCCGCCGGGATGCGCAAGCCCTGGCCGCCCGCAACGCCGATCTTGCCGCGCCTCTCTTGAGCGCCGGCCGCAAAGCCTGGAACGTGCCACTCGGGTTCGAACGCTATATCGGCCGCGGTTCGAGTTAGCAGCCGATCGATGTTAGGGAGCACGAACTATGTTCAAGCCAACCCGCTTAGCGCTCTCCACCTTCGCGACCATCGCCGTGGTGGGCACCGCATCGGCGCAGAGCTGGCCAACCCGGCCGGTCACCATGGTGGTGCCATTTGCGGCCGGCAGTTCTACTGACACGGCCGGGCGCCTGCTGGCAGCCGGCATCTCAGAAGCGCTTGGACAGCAGGTTATCGTTGAAAATATCGGCGGCGGCGGCGGCATGACGGGCACAGCGCGAGTGGCGAAAGCAATTCCGGACGGATACCAATTCGTCTTTGCCAGCGTCGACTCAATGGCCATCGTCCCGGCGATGCACAAAATGCCGCTTTACAACAGTGTCACCGATTTCACCGCGGCCGGATTGGTCGTCGAGCAGCCAATCGTGCTGATCGTGCGCCCCGATCTGCCGGTCAACACGCTGCAGGAATTTGCCGCCTACGCGAAAGCAAACCATGCCAAGATGCAGTTCGGCTCTTCGGGAGTCGGGTCAGGATCGCATTTCTCCTGCGCCAAGCTGAACGCAGCAATCGGCATCGAGCCGACGCATGTGCCTTACCGGGGATCGGGGCTTGCGATGCAGGACCTGATCGGCGGCCGGATCGACTACTTCTGTGCGCTCGGCGCAGCCGCGATGGGACCGCTCGAAGCGGGCAACGCCAAGGCCATCGCCTTGTTGACGAGCGAGCGTTCCGACCTGTTCCCGGCTCTGCGGACCTCGAAGGAGCTGGGAATCCCTGGGGTCGATTCCTACTTCTGGACCGCATTCTTCTTCCCCAAGGACACACCCGACGCCATTGTGCAGAAACTCTACGACGCGACCACCCAAACGCTGAAGTCGTCCGTGATGATCGAGCGGCTCAGGCAGACCGGCGTCGCACCAATCGCTCCTGAGCTGCGCACGCCCGCTTATCTCAAGACCTTTATTGGAAGGGAGGTCGATAACTGGGCCGCCATGGTCAGGGCCAGCGGCATTCCGATCGAATGAACCCGTCATGCTGGATCACGTCATCGACAGCGTACCGGAGCGCCGCCTTGCCGCCGCGATCACAAGCTGAGCAGACTGCCATAGCCGAGGAAGCGCTTTCGGTGCCTGGGATGCGTTATATCGGCCGTCGTCATCCTCGTATCGAGGATCAGCCCCTTGTCCGTGGTGCCGGCCGCTTCGTGGACGATCTCAATCCGCCGGGGGGTCTCCAGGCGGCGTTCCTGCGGAGCACCGTCGCTCACGGTCTTATCAACGCGATCGACACCGCAAAAGCGCGGGCGCTGGCCGGCGTGCATGCGGTCTACACGCTGGCCGATTTGCGCCCGGTCCTTACCGCGGACCGTTTGCCGCTGCAATTTCCGAGCAGCGAGCTGCCGCATGATATCTCACCGTTTATTTTGGCAGGCAAAGAGGTTTCATATGTGGGCGAGGCGATCGCACTGGTCGTCGCAGACACGCGTTATATCGCCGAAGACGCGCTGGCGCTGATCGAGCTGGATATCCGAGAACTACCAGCGGTCTCCGATTGCCGCGACGCGTTATCGCCTCATGCTCCCAAGGTGCACGTCCACCGTACCGGCAACCTGCTCCTCGATTTCATCCAGAGCTACGGCGACGCCGATGCTGCCGTCGCGGCGGCGCCTCACCGGCTGACCGTCAACTTGAAGCAGCATCGTGGCGCAGCGCATCCGATCGAGGGCCGCGGGCTCGTAGCAAACCCCGACGCCGAGGCCGACCTGTTGACCGTCTGGACCTCGACGCAGCTGGCCCATGAAGCTCGCTATTTCATCATGAAAATGCTTGGGCTCGACGAAAATCGGATCCGCGTCGTGGCGCCCGACGTCGGTGGCGGGTTTGGTGCAAAATTCATTCTCTACCCGGAAGAGGTTGCAATCTCGGCGGCGGCACTTGTGTTGCGGCGGCCCGTCAAATGGATTGAGGATCGGCGAGAGCATTTCACCGCTTCAATTCAGGAGCGCGATCAATATTGGAGCATCGAGGTCGGTTTCGATAATGACGGACGCCTGCTCGGCGCGCGAGGAACGATGATCAATGACGCCGGAGCATATACTTACCAAGGCATCAACCTTCCCTACAACGCTTCGACAAATTTCCCCGGTCCCTACATCCTGCCGCATTACAGGCTGCATGTGTCGGTTGTGGAGACCAACAAGGTTCCAACCGCGCCGGTGCGCGGCGCTGGCTACCCGGAGGGCTGCTTTGCGATGGAGCGGGTGCTTGATGCCATCGCGCGTGACCTGGGCCTTGATCGCGTGGAGGTGAGGCGCCGCAACCTGGTGCCGGCCGACGCAATTCCCTATTCGACTCCAATGCGGGCGCGTTCGACCAGCACAATCGTCTACGAAAGCGGCGATTTCCCCGCTTGTCTGGACCTTGCTCTGACCCGCGCGGATGCAACCGGCTTTCGATCGCGCCGCCAAACGGCGCGGGCTGACGGCCGCCTGTTGGGTTTCGGCGTCGCGATGGGCCTTAAAGGCAGCGGGCGTGGCCCGTTCGAGTCGGCCATTGTTCGCGTTGGCCGCTCCGGGAAGGTCTCGGTCCTCACCGGAGCAATGGCAATGGGGCAAGGCCTCAAGACAGTGCTCGCACAAATCGCCGCCGATGAGGTCGGCGTTCGACCAGATGATATTGCCGTGATCAGCGGCGATACTTCGGCAATACAACTGGGCCTCGGCGGTTTTGCCAGCCGCCAAACGGTGACCGCGGGCAGCTCTGTTCATCTGGCAGCTCGCCGCGTCCGCGAAAAGGCAATGGCCACCGCCGCCCTCATTCTCGGGATAGCGCCGGAGAACCTGGACATTCGCGATGGGATCATCGTCGCGGATGGCAAAAACGTTTCCATCTCGCTGCGCGAAATAGCCGATACGCTGGCCGGGGCACCCGGCTACAAGATCCCTTCGGGAATAGCGCCGGGTCTCGAATCTGCGGCGAATTTCGAGACCACGGCTCTGACCTACGGCATCGGTGTACATACCGTCGAACTGGAGGTCGACCCCCTCACCGGCAGCGTCACCTTGCTCGACTACGTGGTGGTCAATGACTGTGGTTGCGTCATCAACCCGATGACGGCCGAGGGGCAAATTCACGGCGGCTTGGTTCATGGGATCGGCAATGCGCTGTTCGAATTGATGAGCTTCGACGGCGCAGCTCAGCCGATGACGGCCAGTTTTGCCGATTATCTTCTGCCTGCGGCTGCCGAAATCCCGCCGATAAACGTTCACCTTGTGGCGTATCCGAGCAGCAAAAATCCGCTCGGTGTCAAAGGTATCGGCGAGTCTGGCACCGTACCTGCTGCGGCAGCGATAATCTCCGGTATTGAAGACGCGCTCAGCGATTATGACGTGCGTATCGCGGAGGCGCCGATTACGCCGGCACGCCTTTTTCAGCTGATCCAGGCATCGCGCCGGACGAATGGCTGATCCTTGGGCGGCGCATTCCTTTGCGAGGCATGCCACGGACGATGTCTTTCTATTAAGATTATATTCTGAACTCGACGCCACGCTTGCGCCCCTGAGACATGTCCAGGAATAGCTCGTCGAGCGCGAACTTGCGCCGGATCAGCCCTTGCTCATAGGCGTAGCCAGCCAGCGTCTGAAGGTTGTGACGGTTCTTGTCGGTGAGGCCGTATTCCCAGGGATCAGGCCCCATGATCCTTTCCTGCTCCTCCCACGCTTCCCGGTAAAAGGCGAGCGGTACGACCCGCGGATTTGCCAATCGCTTCACGGCAACACTCTTGGCTTTATCAAAGGCGTGGAATAGGTTGATGGCAACCCACGGATTCCTATCGATGACATGGCGTCTGATGCCGAGAACATGCATGATCGGGAAAATCGCGGTTTTTTGGTAAAACGCCAATTCTTCGGCGCGATAATCTAGAAAGAGGCGACTAACCCGCGGGTCCTTTTCGAGAAGCGGACGGATCAAATCAGGATGCAGGACGGCATCGATCTCTCCGTCGGCCAGCATCTGCTCGATCGACGCATCGGCCGGCGCGCGCTCGATCTTGAAATCGGCACGCGGTGTAAATTCTAGTGTTTCGTCCAACTCGCAGACCCACTCAATCGAGTCGAGCGGTAGGCCGTATTGATGTTGCAGGATTCCGCGCATCCACACGATGGCGGTGGCCTGAAACTGCTTGACGCCGACTGTCCGGCCAATGAGATCGCCGGGCGAGCGTATGCCCTTGGTGGTGTTGATGAAAATGAATCCGTGGCGAAACCTGCGGTGGAGAAAGACCGGAATCGCATCTACCGGCATCCCGTGATCGCGGGCGATGAGATAGGACGAGCACGAGATTTCCGCGACGTCGAATTCCTGGTTGCGTAAAAAGCGCCAATGCCGGGTTGTTGAATCCATCTCAGTGAGCACATTGAGGTCGAGCCCGTCCGGCATAACCTTTCCGTCGACGAGGGCGCGCACGATCTCGTAATCGCCGCAAGCGAGCGTCATTGGAAGCCTGGACAAGCGCGTTTTCCCTAAGAAAGAATGGAGATGTCGGCGAGCCGCAAGTTAAGTCAATTTACGCGCTCTAGGCCAACAGGCAAGGCAGGTCGGATCGCGCTGGCGCTTCAGGGCGCCGATCGGTGACGACCGCTTGCCGCGCTCACGGCAACGCTCAGTCGAGCCCCCTCGTGCGGGTGCAAATATCGAGCGCCATAAGTGCGTAGATTTGCGCCGCCTTGACCATGACATCAATGTCGATCTCCTCGTTGCGCACGCTGATGCGCCGCCCACGTGGTCCTATCTTGATTGCCGGAATGCCCAGTTCGTTATAGATGTTGGTGTCGGTCCATATGCTGGCGCGATCGGGCGATTCCGGTTTGATGTCGGCGCCGAACAGATGCCGGTGGACCTCTTGGGCACAGTTGACCAGCGGCTCGACGTTCTTGCCCTCATGTCCGAGCAACGATTTATAGACGTCGATCTCGAAATCGAGCTCCGTCGCATCAAGCGCGCGTTCCAATTCGCGTTGAACGGTCGTCGGCCGCACCTGCGGCGGCATGCGCACATCTACGTAGATCGAACAGACGCCGGGGAAATAGTTCGGCCGATAGGGTGCGCCGCCCTCGATCGCACCGACATTCACCTTCGGAAGCAGCGGGCCGGTTGGGGATCGATAGACGTATTTGCGCTCGAACGCTGCGCCCCACTTCTCCACTGCATCGATGATCCGCGTCATCTTGACAATGGCGTTGACCTTCTCCATCGGGAACTCGGCCCGATCCGTCCCCCAGGCAGCTTCCGCCCGGCCAAATGTCGTCACCCTGACCTGTACAACGCCGGCCTGAGTCCACACGATGTTGAGGTCCGAGCCGTCAGTCACGACGGCGTAATCGGTGTGCATCCCATGGGACAACAGATGGCGCGTGCCGACGCCTTCGCCGCGATAGTCCTGGCCTTGCCACGGACCGACCGGGGTGCGGGAAATTTCACCGACGACCGCCGCCAGCACCACGTCGCCCTTGAGCTTGACGCCGCTTCTCTTCAGCGCCCTCCCGGCCACCATGAAAGACGCCAGGCCGCCTTTCATGTTGGATATCCCCAGGCCCTGCACCTTGCCGCCGACGATGCGTCCACGCAGCTCATCGTCAGGCTCAAGCTTTGCTGCCATGCGAACGTCGTCGCGCGTTCCGGTGAAGCTCGTGTCGGTATGGCCATTAAATCCGAGGCTGTATCCGGTGCCGTCCCCTTTGAGAATGCCAACCGCATTCGGCCGGTCGATTTCCACTTCCTGTCGAACAGCTTTCAACCCGCTGGCCTCGAACCAAGCCAGGATGAATTCGGCAATTGCCTTTTCGTGACCGGTCGGGCTCGGGATGCTGGTCAGCTCGCAGCCGAGCTGCGCCAGCTCATCGCGATCGATGTGAGCAAGAACTTCTTTTGCTGCTTCGCCGTCGATTGCCACAACTCGCCCCCATCGCAGGATGCGCGCCCAGCGATCATGCGCGTCCAGGACACCGGCGCAAGCCCCTCGGGCAGCCCGCCCCCCCCCCATCAGCCCGGATCAGCCACCCGGGCTTGCAGACAGGCCGGGCTGCGCCAAAGAATTCCAAGCGACCGCCACTGCTGAAGCAATGGTCAGGCTTGCTGTCACGTAGTAAAAACGGGGCGCGCGATCGATCCGGGCCGGAGGCAGAGCCGATGGCGAGGATTTGGATTCCACCACCCTGCGTAAGCGAGCCGACATGAAGCCGCGCCCCTATGGCCCCTTTCCGTACTCGCCCATCATCCGCCGGCCGAAGCTCACTTGGCCTGACGGTGCCAGGGTCGCGCTCTGGGTCATCCCAAATATCGAGTTTTTTTCGCTGGCGGAACGTCCGGCCGGTTACAGCGCCGCCACCAAGATCCCCGACGTCGTGATGTGGTCTGAGCGCGACTACGGCAACCGGATCGGCGTATGGCGGCTAATGGAGGTGCTGGACCGCTACGGGATCCGCGCCTCGGTGGCGCTCAACAGCCTGGTGTGCGAGCACCATCCGGTCATCATCGAGGAGGGCGGCAAGCGCAAGTGGGAATGGATGGGCCACAACGAAAGCAATACCCGCCGGCTGAATGAGGCAGCGCCCGCCGAGGAGGCTCAGATCATCAGCCGCACCTTCACGACGATCGAACGCACCACCGGGACCCGGCCAAAAGGCTGGCTCAGCTCGGGGCTGCAGGAAACCTGGGATTCGCTCGATCTCCTGGCCGCCGAGGGCTGCCGATACGTATGCGACTGGTGCAACGACGATCAGCCCTACATCATGAATCTGGACGGCGGGCGCCGGCTGGTCTCGGTGCCGTATCCTCAGCAGACCAATGACAAGCCCGCCTATGAACGCCTGTACGTGTCACCTGCCGAATTCCGCGACATGATCTGCCGCACGTTCGACGTGCTCTATCGCGAGGGTGCCGATTCCGGCCGGGTGCTTCCGATCGCGCTCCACCCCTATATCAGCGGCGTGCCTCACCGCATTGGAGCGCTCGACGCGGCGCTCGAATACATCTGCCGCCACGAGGGTGTCTGGCGCACCACCGGTGCCGAGATTGCCGCCTTCTACCTGTCGCCTGCAGCAGCGGTGCATCGAGGAGACGCGTGATGGGCCTTAGCGCCGGCGCCCCAGCCGGATACCGAAGGAAGTGGGACAGCCGCAATCTTGGCGTGATCGCAATCGCCGTCATCGGCTTGCTCTTTTTTGCACCGGCGGCGGGCGCCACCGAAACCGTTATCGCCGGAGGCGTGTCGTCCGGATCAACCAATCTGTGGCCAATCCATATCGGCATCCGCAAAGGTCTGTTTCAGGCCGCAGGCATCACTGTCGACCTCGTCTTCGCGCAATCGAATGCGAGCGTGATCCAGCAGCTTGCCGCCAACTCCATCAATGTGAGCGTCGGCAGCGGTTTGGTCGATCCGATCCGGGCGGTCGAGAAGGGGGCGCCGGTTGCGCTGATCCGTATCGAAACCCAGAAGCCCCCTTATGCGCTTCTTGCCAAGCCGGCGGTGAAATCGATCGCGGACCTCAGGGGGAAAACCGTGTCTGTGGGCGGGCCGAAGGACATCACCCGGATCTTCTTCGAACGCATGCTGGCCCTGAGCGCAGTAGCACCCGGGGATGTGGACTTGATCTTTGCCGGCGCGACTTCGGCCCGCATGGCCGCACTGCAGTCGGGAGCTGCGGACGCCGCGCTGCTGACCACGCCTTATAATTTTCACGCCGAAGCGGCCGGGTATCGCAATCTTGGTGTGACCGCCGCGATGGTTGACATGCCGTTTTCCGGCGTTTCCATCAACCGCAACTGGGCCAGCCGCAACATGAAAACGGCGCAAGCCTATCTTGAGGTGTATTCGAAGGCGATCCTGTGGCTACAGGACCCGGCAAACCGCCGGGAGGCCATCGATATTATGCTCGCCGTGAGCAGTCTCAAGCCAGAGGATGTCGCCAAGAGCTACGATTTTCTCCTCGGCGGGCAATTCTTCGAAACGACCGGCATGATCTCTCGCGCCAAGCTCGGCAAGGTGCTGGAAGCGCTGCGGGAGCTTGGCGATATCCCCCCCAACATGCCGGTCGAGAGCCTGTTCATGCCGGGATTGACGCGGGTCAGCGATTGAGAGTCGAATGGAGAGCGCAGATCGAGGGTCAGCATGATGGCGCTGGGATTCGAGCCGACGCTGCGTAGGGTGGTTGGGTTTTTGAAGCGATGGCAATCCCGGCGTGATTGCGCCGCATCAAAAGTCGCGACGTTACTGCGCGGATTCGTGTTTCCCCTCATCCTGGCATCGGCGTCTTACGCCAGCGCCGCCGACACCGTGGTCGTCGGCACTGTCGGCTCGACATCGGCCAATTTGTGGCCGGTCTTGATCGGCCTCAACAAAGGCATGTTCGCCGAAAAGGCCATCAAGGTCGATCTCGTCTACGTGCAGTCGAGCGCCGCCGTCGTTGCGCAGCTCACCGCGGGCTCCCTCGACGTTACCATGTCGACCGGCCTGGTCGATCCGATCCGCGCCGTCGACAAAGGCTCGCCGATTGCAATCGTCCGCTTCGAATCTCAGGCGCCGCCCTACGCCCTGGTCGCGAAACCGAATATCAAGAGCCTGCGCGATCTCAAGGGTAAGCTGATCTCGCTTGGCGGCGCCAAGGACATTACACGCATCTATGTGGAGCGCATGCTGGCACCGAGCGGCGTCAAAGCCGGCGAGTTCGACATGGTATTCGCGGGCGCCACCGCGGCGCGTGCGGCGGCGCTGCAGGCGGGTGCGGTCGACGCCGCCATCCTGCTGCCGCCGTCGAATTTTCAGGCGGTAGCAAACGGCTTTAACCAACTCGGCCTCGCGGCGGACTTTACGCCCGAACTGCCGTTCTCGGGTACGGTGGTCAACGTGGCCTGGGCGACAGCCCACAAAGCGATCCTGCTGCGCCTGCTCGAGGCCCATACCCGGGCGGTCGCCTGGTTCGAGGACGACCGCAATCGCGCCGAAGCAGTGGCCATGTTGGTCAAGGCGAGCGGCCTCAAAGCCGACGAGGTCGAGAAGGCCTATGACTTTTATCGCAAGGGAAAGTTTTTCGATTCGTCGGGCCGGGTCTCGATCCGACGGCTCAAGGCGCTGATCGGGGCGCTGGAAAGCCTCGGAGACTTGCCGCCCGGTATTGACGTCAATCGCCTGCTGTTGCCGGGCGTGACGGCCGTCTCCGATTGATTTAGCGCGCTCGCCTGTTAGGCTCGCGATATCCCTGCCCAGTACCGGCCGGGCAAGGAAGGATCGATTTAGGCGATCGCCCGGCGATCCCGGGAGTCCTCGACAGGGAGATGAGGGCACAGCTGACTTCATCGAAAGGCGCTCTAACCCCTTCGCATTGATGGCGACGATCTCATCCCATACCGACGAAATTGCCGTGGCGCGCACTGCGACCTCGCATGCCGGCGCACCTTTTCGCCTGAGAGGACTGCAGTTTGCCGGGCTGCTCTCAATTCTGGCCGGGCTCGCCCTGTGGGAATTCTTCAGCCGCGTGGTGGTCGCCAATGCCTTGTTCTTGGCCGCCCCGACCCAGATTTTCGGCGCCATCTATCGACTCGCGGTCAGTGGCCAATTGGGGCCGCATATCGCGATCAGCGCGGCCGAGTTTGCCATTGGCTATGCGATCGCAAGCCTGTTGGGGATCGTGATCGGCTTCGGCATGGCGAGCAGCGAACTGGGCAAGAAGATCTTGCAACCGTGGATCGCTGGGCTCTATGCGACGCCCACCATCGCGCTAGCACCGCTGTTCATTCTGTGGCTGGGCATTGGAATCTGGTCGAAGGTGCTGGTGGTCATCTTTCTGGTGCTGTTCCCGGTCACCATCAACACCGAGGCGGGCTTACGCACCACCAGCGCCCGGCTCATCGAGATGTTGCGCAGCTTCGGCGCGACGCCGCGGCAGATCTTCTTCAAATTGTCGTTACCGTCCGCGATGCCCTTCATCCTCGCCGGTCTCAAACTTGGCATCGGCCGTGGCCTGATCGGTGTGGTCGTGGCTGAGCTATTCGGATCGCGCGCAGGTATCGGCCGACTGATCAGCCAGTCAGCTGATGCCTTCAACATGCCGGAGTTGTTTGCCGGGGTGGTTATCCTTGCCGTTGCGGGGATCGCAATGACCGCCGGTTTTACCCGGATCGAGCGTGTGCTGGTGCCGTGGACGCGAGATTAATGGCGTGACGGTCAAGCTTTCCCTGAATGGACTGACCAAGCGCTTTGGCGAGCTTGAGGTTCTTCGCGAAATCAACGTTGCGATTGCTCGCGGCGCATTCATCTCGCTGGTCGGTCCAAGCGGCTGCGGCAAGACCACCTTGCTGCGCATCGTGGCAGGACTGGAGCCGGCAAGCTCCGGCGCCGTGCTGCTCGACGGCCGTGCCGTAGGCGCGCCGGGTGGCGATCGCGGCTTCGTGTTTCAGAGCGACAACCTGCTGCCGTGGCGCACGGTGTTCGACAATGCAATCATCGGCCCCGAGATCATGGGCCGTACCGGCGCTGCGGAGAAGCACCGTATCCGCGATCTCTTGCATCTCGTCGGCCTCGAAGGATTCGAAAACTATTTCCCGCGCCAACTTTCCGGCGGCATGCGCCAGCGCGTCAACCTCGCACGGGCGCTTGCGATCGATCCCGACATCCTCCTTATGGACGAGCCGTTTTCGGCGCTCGACGCCCAGACCAGGGAAATCATGCAGACCGAGCTGATGCGCATCTGGGAGGAGGGCCGCAAAACCGTGCTGTTCGTCACCCACCAGATCGACGAGGCGGTATTCTTATCGGACAGGGTGTTGGTCCTGGCGCGGCGGCCCGGCCGCATCCAGGAGAATATCGACGTCGCGCTGCCGCGCCCGCGCGGGCTCGCCATCAAGCGTACGGCGGAATTCACGGCCTATGTGGACCGGATATGGCGGCTGATCGAGGATGATGTGCGCGCGAGCGTGATCGAGGACATGCGAGAGCATGGGACATAACGCCTTACGGCGAAACGGAACCAGGTGTCATTCCTGCGAAAGACGCAATCGATCCGGCGGCACCGCCGACCGGGTCGCCGGTTGTGCGGACGATGACCCGGTGCGCCAGCCAGTCCCCGAAGGCTTGTTCGACGTATTGCTTGAGGACCGACAACGGCGCCCCCTCCCCATGAGATAATGCAATGGGACCAGGACCAGAAAACCGGAGTAGGATAGACTGAGTTCAGCCAGCGAACTCCTTAACCTAACAGCCGAGAACTTATGGGGTTGTTCACGAACACGGAAAGATCGGGGGAGGCATCCTCGTCAATAGGCATCGGATACGAGCTCTTTCCGACTGCGGCGCGGGAACGCGCGTTGTGGCACTGCCAGCTCTCTTGGGTCGGGAACCGGCCTGGGCCGTGAGGCCCGAACCTCCATCTGGAGCCGCGAAAAGCGGCTAGATGGAAGTCGTTCATTTCGACGCTTCCGCCAGAAAGCTGCCATCGATGAAGTCGGCGAGCGGCGGCCGCTCGGTGAGATCGCCGAGGGCGACCAGGGCATCAAAGTTGGCCCTGATGCCCTCCTGCGACAGCGCCGCCCCGCGGGCGATCACCTGCTGGCTGATGTAGAGGTCATAGGTGGCCGCCGCGATTTGCTGCGTTGTGCTGGTATATTTGACGAGAATGGCGATGACGTCGTCCCGATTGGCGGGCTCGTAGACATAGTTTGTCGCCTTGATGCGAGCGCGCAGGAAACCCACCACCGCGGCGCGATGGCGCTGCGCCCAGCGGGTATCGATGATGATGTTGTTCTGCGCCCAGTTCGGCAGGTATCGCGGCACGCTGCCGAGATCGACGTAGCCTTGGGCGAGCGCAGCGAAGTCTACGGGGTTGGTCAAGAGCGTCGCCGCCACCGCCCCCGACGCAAGCTGGGCGAAACGGCTCGGCGTGCCGCCGCCGTAAAGCACGTCATAGTCCCGGTCAGCGAGTCCGTTCCGACGCGCCATCACGCGCAGGAAATACAGCGTCACGTCGGTCAGGCCGCCGACGCTGATGGTTTTGCCCTTGAGATCGCCCCAGCCCCTGATGGCCTTGGCGGCGACAACACGAAACGGCGCGTTGGAGGCGGCGCCGGCAATGATCCGGATCGGCGCGCCACGGAGCATGGCGCGCAGCGACTGATCGGTCGCGGCCTGCGCGATATCGAGGGAGCCGGCGGTCAATTGCTGAAGCACCCCGACGGCGGCGCCGGCCACGATCGACTCGACCTTCAGATTCTCGGCCTGGTAGTATTTCTTCTCGGTAGCTATGTAGTGCGCCAGGCCGAACGCCGTGTTGCTGGTCATGCCGAAGGTGATTTCGACAAGCGCCTGCGCCGGGCACCACGCCGTCCCGGCGAAGATCAAAAGGGCGCAGATGGCGATCGCCCTCATTATGTTCCCCAAGCTTGAGCTGTCGCGAGACCGGTGGATCGCCGGCGTGTTGCGGATCAATGGGCGCAGCGGCCGGTCGGGCGCACGGCCGCTGCACGAGCTCATATGGTTTGGCCTATGCGCCCCCGCTCAAATCCTGTCCGCGGATCGGTAGCGAGCGCAGGCGCTTGCCGGTGGCCGCGAAGATCGCGTTGGTTATCGCGGGTTGAATCATCGTGGCGCCGGGCTCGCCCACACCACCCCATCGCTTGCCGGGCGTCGGCGAGATATAGACCTCCGTCTTCGGTGCGTCCTTGTAGCGCGCCACCGGATAGGTATCGAAGTTGCCCTGTTCGACGCGGCCGTTCTTGACCGTGATTTCGCCGAACAGTGCCGCCGAGAGTCCGTAGATCATGCCGCCTTCGAGTTGCGTCTCGACCCCGCGCGGGTTGACGACGACGCCGCAGTCGCAAACGATGACCACACGCTCGACTCTCACCTCGCCGGCTGCCACTGCGACCTCCGCGGTCATGCCGACGATCGAGTCGTAGCTCTCGTGGACGGCGACACCGCGCCCTTTGCCGCGAGGCATCGGCTTGCCCCAGTCGCCCTTTTCGACCAGCAGATCAAGAACCTGCTGGAAGTCGGGGCGATCCGCAAGCAGCTCGCGCCGCAGCGCCACCGGATCCTTGCCGCTCGCGTGCGCCATTTCGTCAATGAAGCTTTCCATGAAGAACACGTTCTGGGAATGCCCCGGCGCCCGCCATGGACCAAGCGGTACGTGGGTGTTCTTGAGGATCGAGACGACGCGGTAGTTCGGCAGTTTGTAAGCCGTGTTGATCAAGCCTTGCGTCGTCTGCGGGTCGAGGCCGTTACGCACGGCGTCCGGATTCGAGCTGCCTGCCGAATTGCGCATGTCGAGTGCAATCGGGGTTCCGTCGGCCGCAAACCCCGCCTTGAAGCGGATCGCGGCCTGCGTGCGGTAACGGCCCTGGCGAATTTCCTCCTCGCGGGTCCAGATGAGCTTCACCGGCTTGCCGACGGCCCTGGAGATCGCGACCGCCTGGGTCACCTCATCAGGACCCAGCCGCCGCCCGAAGCCGCCCCCGGAGAACGTGTTGTGGACATAGACGTTCTCAGGCTTCACGCCGGAGGCCTCTGCGGCGAGCACCAGCGCGCGGTCGGCGTTCTGTGTGCCGACCCAAACCTCGACGCGATCCGCCCGGACATCCGCGATAGCGTTGAGCGGCTCCATCGGCGCGTGCGCGATGATCGGCACCTCGTAGGTCGCCTCGATGACTTTGGCAGCGGTTGGCATCGCCGCATCAACGTTGCCGTCGTGGCGCGCCTCCACGCCGTTGTGGCCGAGGACGTCAAGATACTCCTTGCGGAATTGTGTGCTGTTGGTAGCGCCGGCAGCGCCGACCTCCCATTCGATAGGCAACGCATTGAGCGCAGCCTGGGCGCGGAAGTAACGGTCCGCCACGACCGCGACCGCGTCCTTGAGCCTGACGACCTGAAGGACGCCGCGGCGTCCGGCGATCGCGCCTTCGTCAACTGATTTGACGGTGCCGCCGAACACCGGGCATTTGATGATCGCAGCCCGCACCATTCCTGGCACTTCCAGATCAATGCCGTATTTCGCCGAGCCGTTGATCTTGAGCGGCACGTCCAGTCGCGCCAGCCGCCTGCCGATCAACTTGTGCTGATCCGGTGTCTTTAGCGCCGGTTCCTTATCGAGCTTGATCGCAGCCGCGTCCGCTGCCAGCTCGCCGAAGCGCAAGGTGCGCCCGGTCGGCTTGTGTGTGACCTTGCTCATCGCTGCCGAACACTCCGACGCGGGCACGTTCCAGCGTCTCGCGGCCGCCGCGATCAGGCGTTCGCGGGCGCTCGCGCCGGCCTGCTGGACAATCACGCCGGTCTCTCGCACCGCACGGCTGCCGCCGGTGGCGAGGCTCCCATAGACCTTGTTCTCTTTGAGGTTGCGGTTGGCCGACGCGTATTCCGGCTTGACGAAAGCCCAATCGCATTCGAGCTCTTCAGCGAGAATCTGTGGCAGGGCGGTGAAGCTTCCCTGGCCCATTTCGGCGCGGCCGTAGCGGATGATCACGGTGTCGTCAGGCTCGATAACGACCCAGGCGTTGATCTCGCCGGGATAGCGTTTGGCGTCATCGCCCCAGGGACGCACGCCAAGGCTCGCCGCCTCGGCGGGGTGATCGATGCCGACGCCGAGCGCAAAACCGCCGGCCGCGGTGAGTGCAGTGGTGACGAACCGGCGACGGGAGAGAGATGTGTCGATCATTGTGGTGCCCTCCCCTGTCACGTGCGCATCAGAGCTGCGGCGCGATGCACCGCACGGCGGAGACGCTGGTAGGTGCCGCAACGGCAGATATTGGTGAGGTTGGCGTCGATATCGGCGTCGGTCGGGTTCGGATTGGTCTTGAGAAAGGCCGCTGTCGCCATGATCTGGCCGGACTGGCAGTAGCCGCATTGCGGCACTTGCTCAGTCAGCCATGCCTGCTGCACCGGATGCCTGCTGTCGGGCGAGAGCCCCTCGATGGTGGTGATCTTGGCACCCTCGACGCTGCCGATCTGCACGGAGCAGGAGCGCATCGCTTCGCCGTTGACATGCACTGTGCAGGCGCCGCATGCGGCAATACCGCATCCGAATTTCGTTCCGGTAAGCCCGATCTCCTCTCGCAACACCCACAGAAGCGGGGTATCGCCCTCGACATCAAGCTGATGCGAGCTTCCGTTGACGGTGATTTTGATCATGAGGGTGGTCCCGTGCGCCTGCCCTCCCCGGCGGCCGGCCGGCGCAAGACCGGACCGCCTCTTCAATAGCTGCAAATTAGCACGCGCCGGATCGGCAGCCTAGAGCGGGTACCCGAGTAGCGGCGCGGGCCCCGCGTCCTCATAGAACTCCATCGACCAAACGATTTTCTTCGCCGCGCTCGAATCTTGGCGCAGCTATTGGTATGATTAATCTTTCAATACCGGCTGAACCTGTCTTGCGGAGGAGGAGAGAGAGATGTCCACACGCGTGGGAAACGGCACGGCAGGCGTTCTCGCTAGCGCGGTCTGCCTCGTCGGCAGCTTGAGCCTTTCGGCGATGGCTGAGGGTGCGCCACCCAGTTTTGCGCCAAATCCAAATATCGGGTGGTACGCCTATAACCGCATATTCATCGCGCCGGCGAGTGGCGCCGGTCCCGTTCAGCAAGACCCGGCGCATCCGTATGTTTCGAATGACGAGTTCCGTGTGACCGGAAGGCAGCCCACCCAGCACCTGGCCGATCTCAATAATCCGATTCTGCAGCCTTGGACGAGGGACGTGATCCGCAAGCGCAACGAGCTTGTCCTTGCCGGAAAGCTCGTTCCCTCGCCGACCGCGAGCTGCTGGCCGAAAGGCGTTACCGGATTTCTGCTCTCGCCTATGACCCAGCCGATGTTTTTCATCCAGGGGCCGAATGAAGTCGTGATGATATTGACTAGCTTTAATGACGTTCGCCACGTCCACCTTGCGGACAGGCACTCTGCCAACCTCAAGCCATCCTGGTACGGCGAATCCATCGGCCATTACGAACACGATGCGCTCGTCGTCGATACAATTGGACTCGACGACAGGACGCTGGTTGACGGATTTGGCACGCCGCACACGAAGCAGCTGCATGTCATCGAACGCTTCCACCTGATCGAGGATGGCAAGGTCTTGGAAGTGAATATTCACGTCGAGGACCCCGGCGCCTTTACGATGCCGTGGGACGCCATCCAGCGCTTCCGGCAATTCGAGGCAGCGGTGGCCAAGGTTCCCGTCGAGCGCCTTTTGCAGCTAGCGAGCGCACCGGAAGGCCCACTCGTCGAGATGAGCTGCGCGGATAATCCAAACTCCTTCTTTCCTGGTACCGACGCCCTGCCCCTACCGCAGACAGTTGCGCCCGATTTCTGAGGAGTCTCGGCGCGCCGCTTGGCGCGATCGCGCGTTCGCCGCTTGTCGTCGTGGACGCAAGCGGCACTTGGCGCTTGCTCGCCGCGCACACGCCGCCTCGCTCACATCTCGGCGCACGACGAGGTCGCATGCAGCGCCGACACGGAAAGCCCGCAACACCTACTTGTCCAGCGCCAGCGCAACCACCTCAGCGGGGTCGGTCGGGGTGCCGACCGTGAAGGCAATGTACTGCTTGCCGTTGACCATATATGTCATCGGCATGCTCCCCATCATGCCGGGGATGCTCAGTTCGGACACCGCGGCTCCGGTCTTCTTGTCGTACGCACGGACCATGTGAGACCCGCCCCATCCTTCGCCTGCGATCAGCAAGGTCTTGGTGACCAGCAGCGTGGCGTGCAGGTTGATGCCGCCGGTGTTCGGCACTTCGAGGCCCTTGAGCATCGGATTCTGAGATACGCGTTCGGGCGTTGTGCCAAGCGGCGCAATCCAGGCGAACTCGCCCCTGTTGAGATCGAGCGCCGTGATCCGGCTGTACGGCGGCTTCAGGATTGGCAGCCCTTTCACCGACAGAGCGGCGCCCGGACCGCGCGAGAATCTCAGGTCCGATTTCGGATCTTTGGCAACAGTGATGATCCCGGGACCGGCCTTCGACGGGATGTAGAAGTAGTTCGTTTCGGGGTCGAAGGCTCCGCTCTGCCAGAGCGATCCCCCGGTTCCGCCCGGGTTGTACCAGGTGCCTTTGGTCCCCTCCGGCTTGATTTCTGACGGTGGCGTGAACACCGGGCCGAGCCGATACTGCTTGGCGATCTTTACCGCTTCGGCGCGAAGCTCCGGGGTAAAGTCGATGAGATCGTCCTCGACATAACCCTGGTAATCATACGCGGGCGGCTTGGTTGGATGCGGCTGCGTCGGCCATGCGTGCTCTCCCGGCACATCGCTTGCCGGCGCAGGTCGTTCCTCGAACGGCCAAACCGGCTGCCCAGTCACCCGGTCGAGCACATAGGCATACGCCTGCTTCGTCAATTGTACGAGTGCTCTGACCGGCCTGCCGTCAACCGTCATGTTCACGAGAGCCGGAGCGGATGGAAGATCGTAGTTCCAGATGTCGTGATGCGTGATCTGGTAATGCCAGATCCGTTTGCCAGTTTCGAGGTCAACGCAGACGACAGAATTGCCAAACAGGTTGCTCCCCAACCGGTGGCCGCCATAATAATCGTCGGTGGGCGTTTCCACCGGCAGGTAGGCATAGCCGAGTTCGGGATCGACGGAGATGGGAGCCCACACGCCGGTGTTGCCAGTGTATCGGTTGGAGTCGTTTTCCCAGGTATCGGCTCCAAGTTCTCCCGCCTTTGGAACCGTGTGGAATACCCACTTCTGCTTGCCGGTACGCGCATCGAAGGCCATCACGTAGCCCGGCGTATTCCTCATCGAGTCGGGAGTGAAGCCCTCTTCAAGGGCGGGCGGGACAATGACCGTGTCGTTAAAGACCATGGGCGGCGAACTGTTGCCGATGCGCGTCACATGGTTGAAGTCGACACGCAACTCCTCCAT
>JASHRR010000876.1 GCA_030037185.1 Xanthobacteraceae bacterium
TCCTTAAGCCATGCCTGGAGAGCGCCGCGCGCATGCGCGGTTAGCGGCGTGCATCGCTCCTTTCGACCCTTTCCAACGCATCGCACATGGGCACCTGTGCCGAGATGGACTGCTCCCCTGTCGAGGCCTGTCAGCTCGGACAGGCGCAAACCGGTCTGGGCCGCAAGCAGCAGCAAGGTATAGTCGCGACGTCCGAGCCAAGTCGCGCGATTAGGAGTGGCGAGAATCGCTTGGATCTCGGACCGGATCAGGAAATTCACCTCGCGCTTGTCATGACGCTTGTTGGGAATCGCCAACACGCGCTGGATCATGGCGCTGTGATCCGGCTCCTCGTAGGCCGCGAACCGGAAAAAGGAGCGGATCGCGGTTAGGCGCAGGTTGCGCGTCCTAACACTGACACCCCGTTTGGTCTCAAGATCAGCGAGAAACGCGCTGATAAAGGGCGCGTCCAAATCATCGAGGGCCAAAGCCGATGGCTGCTTGCGTAGCTTATTCTGTGCAAACGTGAACAGCTGCCGAAACGTGTCTCGATAGCATGCGATCGTGTTGGCGCTGACATTGCGCTCGGTCATGAGCCGCACGGTAAAGTACCGCTCGATGACCACAGGGAGATTGCTGCTCGGCCTCATGGTGTGGCCTCCCAGCGTCGATCGAGACGGCGGGCCGCCTCTTCCATCAATTCCGGACACGCCGAAAGATACCAATAGGTGTCGCGCACGCAGGTGTGGCCGAGGTAGGTGGAAAGCGCGGGGAGTTGCTGCTCGACATCGGTCCCGTCGCGGTACCATCCGAGGAGTGTGCGGACGGCTACGCGATGACGAAAATCGTGTATGCGTGGCCCGGTAAGGTCGCTTGGACACCGCAGGCCGATCTCGCGGGACAAGCGCAAGAAAACAGAATGAACACACGAATAGTGTAACCGACCGCCGCGCGCGGCCACGAAGAAGCGCGTACCGCAGCGCGACCCGAGGTGAGCATCTCGCCGTTTGGCGTAGCTCCCGAGAGCTGCCCAGGTCATCGGATGCAGGGGTACGTGGCGGGATTTGCCGAACTTACTCTCACGAACTGTGACCACGCCCTCCTTGAGATCGACATCGGCCCGCTCAAGCGCCATCGCCTCGGATACACGTATGCCCGTTACTGCGATCAGCCCGAACAAGTAATGATAGGTCCAACGCTGCAGTCCGTTTGATGGAGGCAGGGAAAGCGCTGCCTTCAATAACGCCTCGATCTCCGCATCGCTGTAGATGTAGGGCTTGGCCCGCTTGAGGCGCGGCAATATCCCAGCGCGCGGCACCTCCGTCCCGGGATCGATGTTTACGACATGGCGAGCGAAACCGCGGACAGCAGCCAATCGCAAGACCCAGGATGCGTGACGATCGGGTGGCTGCGTTGCCCAGGCTACAGCGAGCTTCGTGGTGATGGTCGTGGCCTTTCGCTCCCCCATGAAGGAGACGAAATCGGTGAGCAGCCGGGCCTGCTTCTGGAACTTGTATCCAAACCCCTGGCGCATGTTCACATACCGATCGAGTGCTGTTATTAGGGTAGTCATTGCACGCCTCCCGGCCAGGGCAGGCTCAATGTGCGGAGTCTGGTGAAATCCACTTTCGCATAGATACGCGTAGTGTCTTTGCTCGCATGTCCAAGCAAATGACCGATCTCTGACAAGGTCGCACCGGATCGGAGTAGTTCGGTGGCAAGACTGTGTCGGAAGATGTGGGCGCCGTGGTGGGCGTAGCCACGGATGCCGGCGCGCTCCAGGGCGCTCTTGGCGATCGTCGTAATCGCGCTACCGGATACAAAGCCGACGTGAGGCGCCGGCGTGCGCAGAAACAACCGCCGACACGACGACGTTCGGCAGCGATCCCGCAGATAGGCAACGATGGCTGCGCCGACGTCTGGAGGGATCGGCAATCGTGCTCGCTTCCTACCCTTTGCATGAATAAGCATCTGACCGCATCGCCAGTCGATATCATCAAGGGTGAGTGTCGCGACCTCACCAGCCCGTAAGCCGAGCTTCGCCAGCAGCATCAGGATGGCATAATCTCGTCGTCCCACCGCTATGGTCCGATCGCAACCATCGAGGACCTTCTGAACTTCCATGGCGGACAAATAAGTCGGCAGGCTTGCGAACTTCCATTGCCTGATCGACGGTACGCAGTCCGCAAGTGCGACCTGCGTCAACCCTTTGAGATGGAGATATCGTAGAAAGGCACGAACCGACCAACGCATCAACATCCCGGATCCCACGCTCCCATCGCGGGCGTGGCGCTCAATGTAGCGTATGACGGCCTTGTGGCGGATGTTGCCGAAATCGCTGTCGCCGGCAGGGCATACGTCACGCAGGAAGCGGCGAATGAATCGCAAATGGTTAATGATGGTACTCCGTGCCAGCCCGCGTTCCTGTCGCAGATAATCACTGAACGCCGCGAATATCTGGTCCTCCGGGGTGCTCGGCATCGTTGGCGCAGGCGGTATCATGCCCGCGTCACGCAACACCGACAGCAACCGCTTTATCGCCGGCCGGTCGCTGCGCTGGATGGACCGCTTTCGTGCTCGGTACTTAAGGTACCGTTCGGCCATGTGCTCATCGAGATCAGTTAGCTTCAGCCCACATCTTTTGATCCAGCTGAAGAGATTGGCGACCGACTTCAGGTGTCGCCGCGTGATCGCGCCAGCGAAATCGTCCTTGACAAGACGCGCTGCGTAAAGCTCGACGATCTGTCCCTGCGGTCCATTCTTTAGGCGCCGGAATACGTGGCTCTTACGCAAATACTCTTCGGTAATCATGTCATCGCCTCCGCAGTTGAAAGTGGAGGCACAAGTGAAAACTATGCCGATCCGATTACAAACGACTCACCGTGAATCTCGGGAAAAACCAGCCCATTCGGCATAATCCGCCAGTCGGCATGTGTGATGAAGGCTCTGTAATGGAGCTGGAGCGAGGGGGCTGCGTTGTTCAGCCAAGGCCACTGGCCAACTGAAGCCATCTGGTGACGGGAGGAGCCCGTGGACGAGGCAAAGCCGTTCAAGATCCCCAAACGGGAGATCTGGGAAGCCTTCAAACGTGTGAAGGCGAACCAGGGAGCGGCTGGAGTAGATGGACAGTCGATTGCGGCGTTCGAGGCCAACCTTTCGGGCAACCTCTACAAGCTCTGGAATCGCATGTCCTCGGGGAGCTACTTTCCTCCGCCGGTGCGGCGGGTCGATATTCCGAAAGCAGGAGGCGGTACGCG
>JASHRR010000877.1 GCA_030037185.1 Xanthobacteraceae bacterium
CCAACAACGAACTTCGTGTGTTATTCTGCCTCGGCCTGATAGCGCTGTTTCCGTCAACTCTTGTGAATGTCCCCCGTTGCCTCAAGTGCATTCGCTGCTGGGCAGGTCAAGTGCCACCCGAAACCTGAGGGAGCGTAATCAACCTCAACCTCACCGCCGACAGCGCGCTTCGCCATCGACTCGACGACCGTGGTGCCGAAGCCCCGACGCTCGGGCGACTGCACGGGTGGTCCGCCACGCTCGATCCAGTCCATCACGAAGGTATCATCCTCGAGCTGCCAGCGCACGTCGACACGGCCGGTTTCCGTCGACAGCGCGCCGTAGTTACCGGCATTGGTCGCGAGTTCTTGGAGTGCGAGACCAATGGCTTGGGCGGCAGCCGCGTTCAGAAGCAGCTTCGGTCCGTCAAAGTTGATCCGAGTTCCGATCAGGTCCGCAAAGGGCCCGAGTTGGCTTCGCAACAAATCCTTTAACTCAATTCGGTGCCACTCGTGCCGAACCAGCAGGTCCTGATTGGTCGCAAGCGCCCGGATGCGCTCGCTGAAGCGGTCAATGAAGCCCGGCGCTTCACAACCTGCTCAGTAATCAACTCGATGAACAGCAGCGCGCCGCCAATCTGACCGTCAGGCGCACGCCACGGCTTCATCGACCATCGCACACAGTGGGTGCCACCATCCTTGCGAGGTACCAATTCCTCCGCTCCGCACCGCTGCCTCGCCCGCCAGCACGCGGGCATCAAGCTCGTGCCGGTGCGGCGGCATATCTGGGAATATCTTCCAATGCGAATGGCCGACGACCTCGGCGGGGGAGGGGGCTTTCTAGAGAACAGATAAGAATACATCGACAGGAAACGGCCCGAGGCAGCGAGATAGCGCATGTCCGCATCGAATATTGCGATGGTGGCAGGCAATTGCCCGACAACCAGTGCAAGCGGCGGAGACGGCTCAACCGGCTGCGCATGGGATTGTCCGAGGCATCTGCAGATCGGACGCGACGGTCGCCGCCGATAGGACGCGCAGCAGTCGCTGCCCTGAATTCCGGTGACGTGTAGAGGCACAGCGCATGCCGGACCTCATCCAGCTCAAGGGCTTTTCTCCTCGAAACATCAACGACAACACACGAACCGAGTTCCGAATTGCACGTCTTGGTTGATCCCATTTGCTCCGCGTCTTTGAGCTTACGTGAGGGCCGGCTCCACGCTTCGAGGATCTCGAAGCGTTCATCAAGGCTTCGTAGCGATCGTGCGTTTCGTGTCGCTCATTCGACTGCCAAAGGGCGCGCTCTGCTTCCCAGCCATGGGAACGGACCGGACCGCGTTGCGCAGCCCGGATAGCCTCTACCTACCAAATGTTCAACAAGCGGGCGCGGGAGATCGGATTCAAGATACGGTTCCACGATCTCCGTGGCACCCACAGCACGATCCTACTCGATCGGGGAGTTCCCGCCACCCTGTTCAAGCGCTAAGCCAAGCGCACCAAGAAGGCCGACACCTCGGCCGCGAACGTTATCGGAACGTTGACCGAAGGTGTCCTTTGAATATTGTTGGGACCAAATTGGGACCCACCGACCTCATGTTCAGGGGCTGTTCTTGTCCCGCTCAGCACAGGCATCAAGCCATGGAAAGCCAGTTTTCATCGGCGTTTATGGTCAGAAATCCGGCTTGTCGGCAGTCGGAAGATGGGCGTCCTTCTCGGAGAAGTAGCTGTACTGATAGTCGTGCTGCACGTTCTCCGCGCAAACGCGTTCTTCCCACGCCTGGTTCGGGTTGCGGCCATAGGTAATGGTCGCCGACCAGGGCATGGTGAAAACGCCTGCATCCTCCACCGTGAATTCGAGCTGCAAGCCCTTACCCCTGTAGGTGCGATCGACACCGCCGATGCGCGGCCATTCCTTCTCGGCGCGTTCCAGTTCTTCCTTGGTGGCCTCGTAGTCGATGAGGCGATAGCGTTCGACCACGTGCAAGGCCGGCGTATACGGCGTGCCGAAGCGATCGACCATTCTATGCGGCCCGAGCTTGATCCCCACGGTATCGATGATCAGCGTATCGCCTTCGTAGTGGCCCACGGAATCTCCGTGTATCGATGGGACCACCGTTGCCGCATGAGGCTGGTTCAGCCGCACCACACGGAAGTCACTATCGTGCGCATAGACGAGGGTGACCTTGTCGGGTTCCTGCAGCAGCTGGACAAAGAAATTCCAGAAAATATAGGGTACCGGGTTCTGCAGACACATGTTATCCGGGTCCGGAAAAATGCGGCCCGATGAGGAGATTTCGCCGAACTTCTTGACCACCGCGGCGGCCTCGGGCTTCAGAATCGGATTGGTGTAATCACCGACCACCAGGTTGAAATCGCTCGCGCCGGAGGGCAGGCGCGTCTTGTTTCGCACCGGGCCTGGACCCGAGAGCGGGGGGCCAAATCCAAGCCCCGGATGCAGCCAAAAGCCGGAAAAATCCGGAATCGACGCGGAAATTTGCGTCCCGCTGCCGGACGCCCCAGCCGGGGACACCGGTGTTTGGCCAAACGCAGGCGCCGCAACCGCGCCCAACACTGTCGTCGCCAAAAGAAGCTCCAGCCGTAGATTCATGTGCCCCTCGCTTTCCCGCTCGCGACCGTGATGCCAAGCTAAGTTACACCCTTTCGGTTTGTGCAGGAAAGAGCGGGTCGGCAACTGACGCCCGCCACAGTCGGTCGCCATGGGCCGCGCCGCATCTGACGCGGTATGGTGTGGTTGGCATGATTCGAAGTCGTTTGAATGCCGCGCCAGGTACAAGAACGCTCGTCAACCACGGCCCCGCTCGGCGGCCGGGGCCTGACAACCGAGCGGTTGACCATGTGGTTCAATAGAGGCAAAACCGGCTTCGGCGGTTGCCGATTTCCACTGTCGGCTCCTGCCGACAGTCGCCATCGGGCGTTTTTGATGACGACTTCGGCCGATTGGTGGGTGCTTTTGACCGGCGCCCGCCGCCGCGAAGCTGCCGACATGTCCGACACCAGTTGGACGGCAGCGCATGAGACTTTGCCGGGCGCACGGCGCCGCCGCGTTTGGCGCTTGTGCCATGATGGCAGACCCTGCGTTTTCAGCAACGGGCGGACGCGCTCCGATCGGCAGCTCAGGTCTTCTCAGCCCCATCAAAGCGGACGCAAGTCTTCAAACCCAAAGGCGATCGCAACTTGATCGCCTCTCCTGTGATGCGTTGTCGATGATCGCGATACCCTCGTTCGTGCCGTCGGCCAAAGCCGCCGGAAGAAAAGCAGGAGCCTTGGACAATTCAGCGTCTGAAGTCCCTGAAGCGCGGCGAGACGATGCGGTATCTGCGCGTGCGCAGTCAGAGCGGACAAAGAAAAAACGTCGCAACGTGTGACCAGGTGTTGGACCAAATCTTCGCTACGGCAAAACAACTCGCAAAAGAGGACAAGGTCCAAGCTTGTCCGCTCTAGCCCGTCATCTCGCGGCTCCCTCTCCGATGATGGAAAACGGCCCCCAGAATGCCGGGTAGGCATTCAGCGGGTCGGACTTGTCGTTCATGTAGGCCAGCATCGCGTTGCGCAGGGCCTGAGCGCGGCCGAGCTTCGGATCGGCCGTC
>JASHRR010000878.1 GCA_030037185.1 Xanthobacteraceae bacterium
ACGACGTTGGCTGTCGGTGCGAACACGTTGCGGTCGACAGATGCCTCGGTGCACTCATACATGCGTTCCGTAAAGTTCGTTGCGATCAGAAGTGTCCGGCAAGGAGTATTGCTACGTTCAGCGAATTGAGCAGCAATTCCCAGCAGATCAGCTCAACTGACCGCAACGGGACATAGTCGGAAGCGGGACATAATCCAACCTTCGTGTGGCCCAGTAACAGTTGGACCCACGCAGGTTGCCGGTTCGCCGGTAAATCAGCGTCGCCTTGCTTCGGCGCGGGGAGTGCGTGCCGAACTTGAGCGGGTCGAGGCCGATGCACGCGACCCACTGGCCGACGCGGCGGGCGTTGGCGAGTGAGGCCATGATCGTCGCCGCCGCGACTGGCAAACAGGAACTCGCCGGGCTTCCTGCAGGTCATTCTGAGATAGTTGTCGATTGCTTGCCGCGTCTGCTCGGTCAGCTCGAACCGAACCAGGCGACCCGTCTTCTTCTGGCGGCACGTTGCTCGCTCGAGCGTGTGGCCGTTTGGGGCCATATCAGCGACGCGCACCGCCACGACATCGCAGCCGCGCAGTTTGCTGCCGATGGCGAGGTTGAGCAGCGCGAGGTCGGTGCGCCCTTCGCGCTGCAGCTTTGTGCGTATCGACCGACCGCGAGGTGACCGTAGACGCGCACACTCCACACGTCGTTGGCGCCTCCGCCAGCGAGTGGTTCGATGCGAGCCACGTTTTCACCCCACTGCCCGAGTGCCCCCCATCCCATTTGCGACATCTTGCGGAGTTCCGAACATCGCTCGCGCGAATCGCGCTTCGCGATCGGAGCGACCAGAATCACGGTCATCATCACACGTCAAGACCCTTGGTCGCCACTACACGGTGAAACAGGCACTTTCTGGTGCCCAACTCCTTGTTCCGGTCGTGCATCTGAACAGCGACCGAGAGATCGGCGATTTGCTAGATGCCGGCTCTCCGGCGACTTGATCGCGGTCTCCACCCACAGCCGGCGCACCAATTGGTCGGGGCAACACGAGAATGCCCCTGATGCGGTGGGCGGCCGCAGTACTTTCTTCGCAGCGGGGTCCGGAGCACCAGCGGTCTGAAATAGCAGGCAAGCATGCACGGCATGCTGAAGCGGTTAACCAAAAGGAACAGAAATGAAAACGCTTGCCGCCGTGGCGGCGCTTGCTCTGACGGGCGGATGCTGCGAGAGCCAAACTACGGAGGTATGGGGACTCCGCTCCGAGTGTGGACAGATGGGCGAACCGCATCCTTAGCGGCAATTATGCTGGCCGGCCCGAAGGGCACGTGTGGCCGCACTACAATCCACAAGAAAAGTGATGCTTTGTGGTGACAACCGTAGAATGGCCGTTCTCCCATAACCCTTGGACAGAGGTCACGCTGTGGGACGGCCGAGAGAGAATACAGCTTGCGCAACTAAACATCAGTGGCGGCCGCCGTCGGGAACGGTTTTCGATGAAACATATCACCAAGAGCGCTTCGTCAACGGGTGCGTTTAGGCTGCGGCGTCCCACCGCCTACATGCGCAACAAGATGAACCATCAAATCGGGCTTGCCTGTTCAAAGGAAGATGAAAGAATGAGGTAAGGCTGCTGGACGGAGTCAAAAATGCCCTTCCCAAGAGGCGAACGCCTAGCGCCGTATCGCGACTGCTGCGCGTGGCAGTGGTTCAGCTGGCGTTATGACCGTATGACCACGCAAACCGTCTTGCGTCACGGTTCGACCCCGTTCCGAGATCGCGAAGTTGGCCCAGACCAACCTCAGCACTCCAAACGGACCTAGCTGCCCTCCGCGGACTCCTCGATCCAGGAATACTGCATGCGAAATGTCCATGACGATCCGGAACGATCGTCGGACGCGAATTCACCGGTGGCAAATCAGCGTTGCCAAGCATTTTTCGATGCCGTTCGCCTGCTGTCTGGCGAGATCCTTACGGATGTTTTTCGTTTTTCGCCGCCCGAATGCCAGCAGCCGTGGTGTCTCTCTCGCACATGTAGGCCCCGGCTTTTGTGTTGCCATAATCTCTATGGCCGCTGAAGTGATAAATCCTGGATTTCGTATTTGCCCACACAACGGTATCGCCCGGGCAATGGGCTTTTGCCTCCGATTCGGTTGAAAACTCATTCGCACCCGCTGGTGCAGCGGCTCTACGGCTCGGTGCTGGTTGGGTAGGGATTTGGCCCGTCGGCGCAGACGCCGTCGGAGCGGGCGCGGCCGCCGGTGGCTTTGCAGTCGGCGCCCCCCCGCTCCGACATTCGGCAACGTAGGCTTTTTCAGTTATCCCAGCCGCTTGGTTTGCGGCCTTGTTGGCTCGCCATTCTGCTCTGCAGGCCGCTGCGGATTTCTGCTGGGCAGAAGTTGAGAACGATGGTGCGATCGCCAGCAAAACCATCCCGCACATTGCGGCAATGGACGACGTCTTCATGTTTTGGCTCCTATTTCCTTTCGCTAGCTTTATTGGCTGCCGACCTTCGAGGCACCCGGATCAACCGCCACGCATACCACCTTCGTGGCCTTCCCGCCTTCGTGGCCTTCGTGATCTCCGAGGCAACCCTGGCTCTTGCACGTTCAATTCGTGCACCCGCTCAATCGAACCCGGCTGGATGCGCCCGCACCCTGGTCTATTTGTCGCACCTGCAAACCTGCTACCAGGGGCCAGGCCCGGCTGGGCTGATTGAGTGCTCACCGCGAAGGCTGGACCCAAAGCAGGCTACTGATATTCAATCTCGGAACGCTCTTCGGGACCATTAAGAGAGGGCCTCAAGACCCCCGACTCGCCGGCCATTGCAGTCCGTCTGAAGACTGATGACCATCCTTCGGCACCATGAACGCCGCCGCTGCGGCCGGCGTTCGCTTGGTGCGTGAGGCCACTGCCCTGTGTCGCTCACTTGCCTTCGGCCCCAGGCTCAGACAGCATCAACCGAAGAACCGGGGCCTTTCAGCTGGATTGAAGGTACTTACCTCGCGGCCAATATTTGCCGCATGGCCAAGAAGCCCGAACCGCCGAAGCACATGACCTGGAGCATTTACAAGCTGGCCGCTAAAGCCGTCCGGCGGCGAGGTCGAGGCAGCTGGACAAAACTATCGTGATCGAAAACACGCGGAAGCAATTGCGTCAAGTCCTCAACGCTTTTCGGCTGGTCGGCTTGTGAAATGACCATTCCAAAATCCGCTCTTCATGCATTCGTTCCATTTGCCGGGGCAATATACCTTCTGGGAGTACTGTGATACGGATTCCTTGTTTGCAAGGCAACCTCGCAGTATCTGAGTACACGTTATTGCGTAGGCCGACGTCCAGTCGAGCGAAGCGAACAATACGATTGCAAATGTTCTCATAAGTATCTCTCCCTATCCTGGTCGTACCGGAACGCGTCGATGAAAACATAAAATGGATCGCATAAATAGGCTCTTTCAGTCCATCACGTCTTTTGCGGTATCGCAGCGCAAAGCCTAATTAAGGCCGATACTTACCGCATGGCCGAGAAGCCCGAACGCCGAAGCTCTTCTGGTTGACCATCGCCATTCTGACGGCCGCGCTGCTCGTGATCGAGTCCCGCTCGGGCATTCTTCATGCTCGACTGAAGGCTTCGCTGGCTGGTGCCGATCAAGGGCTAGAGTTCGCGTGCGGACACCACCTTGATCCAGTCAGCGCCGAGCAGATAGAACATGATCGTCAATTTTCTCGATGACGGCGATCTCCGAAAGCTGCTGATCAAGAAGAAGCCGCCTGCGCCATCGGTGCGACGGCGGACGGCAAGTAAGCGCAGGGTTGGCACGGGTTGAGAGATGCGAACGCCGGGCCTTGCTCATTCCCGTTATGGGCGAGGCTTAAACACTTGTTTGAGGTGTTTTGATGCATCGCGAGCGTCATCTTCTTTTCGCTGGCAGCCGTTGTGACGGTGCTCGTCGCAGCAAGCGCCACCGGCGCGAGGAACATTTCTCTTCTGGAAAGTGTGGTCATGAATTGATCCTACGTCTGTCGACCTACGCATTTGCTGAGAACTATTTAGGCTTCACCAACTCGTGCGAAATAGGTTGACGATCCGAGAACGACCTGACGTCGGCTCGCGATGCGCCGGGCCGTCAGCCTGGAGTCGGCAAGCCGCCCCATCCGCAGGGCGACATCGATCCCCTCTTGAACGAGATCGATATTCCGATCGTCCAGAACGATCTCATTTCAAGCTCCGGATGCCGCGCCAAGAATTCAGGTATGCGCGGCATCGGGTGAAGGCGTGCGAAATGTGACCGCCGCACAGACGTGCAGTCTGCCCGTGAGGCCCCTGGCCGCACAGACGCGCAGTCTGCCCGTGAGGCCCCTGGCCCCGCGAGTTCAGCCTCATCCGCCTCCTCAATAGATCGCCGTGCCCGTTCATAGTAGTTAAGTCCCGCCTCGGTCGCCGTCAGGCCGCGTGTCGTACGCACTAACAATTTGACGCCGAGCCGATCCTCAAGTTGCGCCACCGATTTCGACACTGCTGGCTGTCCTACGTTGAGGCGGCGTGCTGCGGCAGAAAACGACCCCGTATCGACTACGAGCACGAACGCCTCCATGGCAGCCAATCGATCCATATTGTGGCTCCGGCGTTATTTCCGGGAGGAATAAATCCTATTCGTAGGCAGCATCTACCTGGTGGCTGATCATTTTGCCATCTCTACGTGTGTCAGCCGCAGTAGCGCGCCGCTTTTCCAAGGAGCCGATCTATGAGTCGCTTTGACGACTATTGCGCCAGCTTTCCCAATGCTCGCCTGACTCGTTCGAAAGCAGGCGTGCTGGAAGTAGCGGTTCACACTGATGGCG